>CAZILR010000462.1:0-5019 GCA_964539995.1 uncultured Planctomyces sp. | reverse complement strand
GTTTCGACCATCGGCGTGCGGCCGAACTCGCCGCCCCAGATCACCAGCGTCTCGTTGAGCAACCCGCGCTGCTTAAGATCGGTGATGAGCGCGGCGGCGGCTTGATCGGTCTTACCGCAGTTGTTCTTCAAGTTGCCGGCGACGTCCGAGTGCGCATCCCAGCCTTCGTTGTAGATATTCACGAACCGCACACCGCGCTCGATCATCCGCCGAGCCAGCAAGCACGCGCGAGCGAACGACGGCTGAGCCGGATCGCAGCCATACATTTTCAACGTCGCTTCCGATTCGGACTTCAAGTCCATCAGTTCGGGAGCGGACGTTTGCAGGCGAAACGCCATCTCGTAGGACGCGATCCGTGTCGCGATTTCGGGATCGCCATCTTTCTCCAGCCGCGTGCGATTCAACGAGCCGATCAAGTCCAGCGAATCGCGCTGCAACTTGGCATCGACGCCGGGAGGACTCGACACGTTGAGAATCGGATCACCTTGATTGCGGAGGCGGACGCCGGTGTAAACGGTCGGCAGAAAGCCACTCGACCAGTTGGCTGCGCCGCCGCTGATGCCAGCTCCGGTGGACATCACGACGAAGGCCGGCAAATCACTTGTCTCGGCACCGAGGCCGTACAAGACCCACGAACCGAGACTCGGACGGCCGGGCTGTGAGAATCCGGTGTTGAAGAAGATCTGAGCCGGAGCATGATTGAACTGATCGGTACGCACCGACTTCACCAGGCAGATGTCGTCCACAATCTTCGCGAGATGCGGCAGCATCTCAGACAACTCGGCTCCGCATTGGCCGTGCTTCGCGAATTTGAAGCGCGGTCCCAAGCAATTTGAATCCGGACGGATGAAAGCGTAACGCTGGTTGCCGACGACTTCGGGAGGGATTGGCTTGCCTTCGTACTCGGCGAGCTTCGGCTTATTGTCGAACAGGTCGAGTTGGCTCGGCGCACCGGCCATGAAGAGGTGAATGACTGCCTTGGCCTTGCCCGTGAAATGTGGCTTGCGTGGCGCGAGCGGGTTCGCTTCCGCAGCCCCCGCGCGACGAGCCAACGTGCTGGTCAGCAATCCGCCGAGCGCCATCTTGCCGACGCCGACACCGCAGTCTCGGAAAAAATGCCGACGAGCGATCGGCGTAAATTGGCTCAACGAGTTTGCGAGGGTCATGGTCGCACCCACCGAGGTTGTCGAATCGTTCGCCAACAGACTAGCGGACAAAGCGACTGTCGAACACTCGGAGGATGACGTTGTGTTGCTCACCAGTGCCATGTCACGTCACGGACTTTGGCCGGGACGAAGTTGTCTTGCTTCGAGCGGCGAAAGAGGAGTTCCTCGACGATGGCGACGGCATCGGCGGTTTTCAAGAAGGCTTGATACAGCGGGTAGAACGGCAGTACCGCGCTGATCAGAAAATCGCGGCAGGGAGTGCGCGAGTAGCTCAGCATCAGCAGCGTCTGCACGAACTCAAAGACCAGCAGGCAGAGATACAGCAGCGTCGCGAGATGCCCGACGTCCTTCGCGAACAGCACGCACAGCCAGATGCCGTAGGCCCACCAGCCGAACAGGCAGTAGATGTTGAAGAACCAGCGTTCGAGAAAGACTTCGAGGTTCGCCCAACGAAAATGCCGCTGCCAGAAGAATGTCTGATCGAGATGCTTGCGGCACTCGTAGGTGACGACCGAGCGATCCCAGCGGCGGCGCTGATGAAACAGTCGTGTCCAATTGGTTGGGACGTTGGTCAGGCAGCGGGCCTGCGGAGCGGCGGCGATGCGATAGCCCTGCCGACGAATGCGGAGCGTGATGTCGCCGTCCTCACCGGGGCCGACGTCCCATCCGCCGAGTCGTTCGAGCAATTCGCGGCGAAACGCTCCGAACGCGCCCGACACGATCGCGAGTGTGCCGAGCCGCTCGGACAATTGGCGGCCCATGAAAATCGTCTGCCGGTATTCGTAGGCTTGCAGCCAAGTGCAGAGGTTGTGGAACGCATTCCACGCCTCAACGCTGGCCGAGACCGCGCCGACTTGCGGATCGGCGAATGGTTGCACGATTTCCCAAATCGCGGTGGCGGAGAATCGTGAGTCGGTGTCCATGCAGATGACGATCTCGGCGCGTGTGTAGCTCAAGCCCCAGTTGAGCGCGCTGGACTTGCCGCCACGTTCCGGACGGCTCAGAACCAGCACGCCCGCGTGATCGGCGGCGAAGCGTTGAGCGGTCTCGGCCATGCCGTCGGTCGAGCCGTCATCGACCACGATCAACTCCAGTCGTGGGTAGATGCCCCACACCGAAGCGAGCGATTCCTCGATCGTGTCTCCTTCGTTGTGTCCGACGAGCAGCACGCAGACCGTCGGACAATTCGAGTACCGATCCGCCGACCGCACGCCGCGCAGCCAGTTCAGGCACCACCGGCCGAGGTCGAACAACGCCATGCTCGCCGTGCAGTAGGCGTAGCGCGAGCCGTCCACGAACAGCAGGATGCCGAGGATCGTCACCAACTCAGTCGGCGTGAGCGACGTCAGCCAGTGCAGCCAATCGGTCAACATGATGTCCCACCAAGTCCTGCAAAAGCGCCTGCTGCGCGGGGAAGCGGAATCCGCACTTCAAGCAATGCCCCACGATTTCCAACTCGGCGGGACTCCAATCGCAATCGGAACAGTGCCACGGGCCGTCGAGGTACTCGCAATCGGTGCCGACCATCAGTCGCTGAGTGCAGCACTTCGGACACGACAGACCTTCATCGCTCAACTGGAACTCGGACGTCGGACCCACGAACGCGCACGCGAAGTGGTGCATCATCCGATCGCGCTCGACACCGGCCGATCCACAACACGGACAGGCGGGCCGAAAGCTCGGCAACGCGCGGCACTGCGGGCAAACCCAGACGCGGTCGAGCAACACTTCGTTCAACTCACCGCGCTGCCGCGCGGATTCAATCTGATGAGCCGGCAACGACGAGACAAACTTGAGCTGCGACAAGTCCAGCGCGGGCGCAGCGATGCCGTGTGGTAAATCGTGAGACAGCAACCAGTCGCCGGCGAGCTGCGTCGCGGCTCGTACTTGCGGTTCTGGTGGTGCCGAGGAATCCTCGATCGATTGCGGCGGAGTGGCTGATGTCGCCTCAGACTCCGGAGATGCCAGCGGTTGACTGATCCGCTTGGACCCACCGAAGTGTGGTCGCCTTGGCGAGCACTCGATGCCAGACTGCGAGTCGGGTTGTTCCGCCTGGAAGCCGAGAGACTCGACATCAGCGTCGCCCCAAAGCAGCAGGCGTTGCCGAGTGGCGTCGAGTCGCGCGATCAGTTCTCCCGTGTGAAACGGATGGCAGACCACATCCGAGACGCCCGCCGCGAATGCCTCGATAACGGCACGCTCCAGGTTTTCATTCAGCATCAGCACGACCGCGGCGTCGTCTTCTGAGCGGCTCTGTCGCAGCAACTGACAAGCCGCGATGCCGTCCATCATCATCGACCGTTGCGAGAAAAGGACCATCCGCAGATCGGGGTTCTCGATCAGCATCTGGACGGCATCGAAATTGGACGTGAGCAAGACCGGCTCGAAGGTCGCCTCTTGAAGTCTGCCGAGCCACGCCAGATCGTGCTCCGGGTCGGCGACGACGACGATCCGGCTGAGTGCCGGCTTCGTCTTGCGCGACGGAACCGCGTCTGCGACACGTTTTGGTGCGTAAGTCGCCTCGGACAGGAAAGTGGGCATGGTCGGCTCCTTAGCGTCGCGTGGTCTGCTCGGCGCGAGCTTCGCGTGGCAGGAATTCAGTCAGAGGCGAGCCGCTGTTCCACCAGCGGCTAGGATTGAACGGCAGTTGCACGACCGCACCAAGCTGCACGCGCGTGTGTTCCAGACGTCCGTCGGCCGGCAACAGATGAATTGGCAGCAGCTTTGCCTGATGCGCGTAGTGCCGCTGAATCTGCGTCGGCGGCGAGACGTTTTCGTCACCCAGCCGAGCAACTCGGCAAGCGACGTGATCTTGGAACGGCGGCAGCGAGACGTCCAAAGTTTGATCGGTTTGAAACTCGTCGATGCGCTGCTGCGGGACGTACATCACGATCACCAGCGAGTTCTCTTCCAGGATCGTGAACAACGTTTGCAGATGCTCGGCCCCTTCGCCGGTGTGGCGATGCCGCGTCAGCACCGTGCCGTTGACCGGCGATCGAACTTGCCCGCGAGCCAACTCATCTCGTAGCCGAGCCTGTTCGCTTTCGAGATTGCGCAGCTCGGCCAGCAGCGGCTGCATCACGTCGAGGTCCGCCTGAGTTTGCAGCTCGGCGATCTGCGACCGCTTCTGCCACGAGACCAAGCCCTCGATCAGCGTCTCCAAGCGATCGCGCTGCGCGTGTTCGTCGGCGAGGGCCGCTTCGAGTTCGTCCAGCGTCGCGGTTTTCTTCTCGACCATTCCGGCGATGCGCGCTCGCGATTGTTGTGCGCGTCGCCAGCGGACTTGCCGATCCCGCACTTCGGCCCACTTGTCGCTGTACTCGCCGGAGGCTTTGTGGAACTCGATCAGGTACTGAGCGACACGCCATTGAGTCGCCGACAGCTCGGCATCCAGCTTGGCCTGAGCCAACCGCAATTGATCGTCCAGTCGGCCGAGACGCAGTTCGAGATCGTGCTGATCGAGCGTCAGCAGCAAATCTCCCTGCCGAACCTCATCTCCCTCGCGCACATGCACATACCGCACGAGTCCCGTGACCGGAGCGGGGACGTCGATCGTTCGGCCTTCGATGACTCCGAACGCGGTGTAGTGGAAGAACGAGTCCCAAACGCGGAAGGCTCCGAAGCCCAACACCGTCAGCACCATGCCGACGACGAAGAACCGGCCCCTCGGCGGTCGAGGCGGAGTCGCCGACATCACTGGCGGCGACTTCATGCGAGCGGTCGGTGGCTGAAACGCTCCCGAACTGAATTGCAGTCCGGAGGTGCCGGACGTTCGCGACGGCTCACGGCCGACAGAACGACTCTGATGTGAATCTTGGCTGTGCGATTCCATGACGTAGTCCGCGGGAGAGAG
>CAZILR010000461.1:0-5048 GCA_964539995.1 uncultured Planctomyces sp. | reverse complement strand
CGCTGCGGTTCGCAAGCAGCATCCGAGGCACCCGATTCACATCGACTGCAACAGTGGCTATCGGCTGAGCGATTTGAAGCTCTTCCAGCAAGCGGATGAGTTCAATCTGGCGATGTACGAGCAGCCGCTCAACAACGACGACGTCGTCGATCACGCCGAACTGCAACGCCAAGTCCGCACGCCGGTCTGTCTCGACGAGAGCGTCTACAACGTCCGCCAAGCGGAACTCGCCATCCGGCTGAAGAGCTGCCGCTTCGTCAACATCAAGCCGGGTCGCATCGGCGGTCTGACAAACGCTGTCGCGGTTCACAACCTCTGCCAAGCCGCCGGCATCCCGTGCTGGGTCGGCGGCATGTTAGAAAGCGCAGTCGGTGCCAGCCTCTGCGTGTCGCTCGCGATGCTCGACAACTTCACCTATCCGGCTGACATCTTTCCGAGCAGCCGCTTCTACCACCAAGACCTCGCCGACCCGCCGCTGGAATTGATTCGCCTGACCGACGGAACTCCGGGTGTGCGAGCGCTGTCTCGACTGCCAGAACCCAATCCGGATCGGTTGCGGAAGCTGACCGTTCAGAGTGCCGTTGTGAAGTGATTCCAACTCTACTTTTTGCTTCGCCTCAAGGAGCATCATGCGCGGTTTACGTCTCGCATTGTTTTTGCTTTGTGTGACATCAATCGAGTTCAACTTGAGTTCGAGACTTCGAGCCGACACGACCCTCGTGGTCGATGGTCAACCGCGTGCGGCGGTGTTTGTGTCGGAGCGCGTTTGGGACGACGCGACGAAGAACCCGGAGCCGGCCGGTGTCTGGAAGACGCTTAAGTCGGAGGAGAATCGGCGGCGATTGCGAGAATCGGTGCGTGACTTCGTCGGCATCGTCGAGCGGATGTCGGGAGCAAAGTTGCCCATCGAGGTCGGTGCTCCGAAGGCGGGCGATGCGCGGGTCGCGATCTTGATCGGCGAGTTGGCGTTGGCGAAGTTCGGGCCGCCCGCGAAGAAGGCGGAGTATCAGCAAGGGTTGCGGATCGTCGTCGGCAACAACGCTGTCGGACTGATCGGCGAGAGTGATCTGGCGGCGAGCTACGCGATTTACACGCTGCTCGATCAGTTGGGCTGCCGCTGGTTCTTGCCGAGTTCGATGGGCGAGGCGTTGCCGACATCGAAGACGATCATGCTGAAGGATCAAGATGTCTCGACCTCGCCGTACACGATTTATCGCGGGCTGTGGTACTGCGACAACGACTTCGCGCGGCGGAACCGGCTTGGTGGTATGGAACTCTCCGCCGGGCACGCGCTGGAGTTCGCCGTGCCGAAAGAACTGCGCGAGCAACATCCCGAAATCCGTGCAATCATCGGAGGCAAACCACATCCGCATTGGCTGAAGTGGACGCACCCGCTGGTTGCCGAGGCGATCACGAAGTCGGTGCTCGACAACCTCGCGAAGAACCCGGAGACGAAATCGGTGTCGCTCTCGCCCGACGACGGCGCGACGTGGGACGAGTCGGACGACACGAAGTTCGACGCGGGGGACTTCGATCCGTCGCTGCAAACGGTCGCGAAGGCGGATCGGTTGATGGTGCTGTGCAATCGGATCGCGGCGGCCATCTCGCCGAAGTACCCGGAGGTGAAGTTCGGAGTGCTGGCGTATGTCGATTACACCCGCCCCCCGGTGCGCGAGAAGCCGCATCCGGCCATCGTTCCGCAGATCGCTCCGATCACGTTCAGCCGAGCACACCCGTTGAACGATCCGGGGGAACCGAACAACAAGTCGATGCAGCATCTCGTCGAGGGCTGGGGCAAAGTCGTGCCGGCGACCAGTTACTACTTTTACGGCTTCTACTTGGCCGAAGTCTCGTCGCCGAATCCGATGCTGACGAAGTGGGGCCACGACATCCCGTTCATTTACCAGCGCGGAGCCTGCCGCTACTGGCAACCAGAAACGATCACCAATTTCGACACGTCGCTACACGCGCACTGGCTCGGCCTGCGGATGGCGTGGGATCCGTCGCAGAAGCCGGAGGCGATCATCGACGAAATCAACTCGCGGCTGTACGGCCACGCGGGAGCGGCGATGTCGGCCTACTGGCGGCATATCGACGAGACGTGGGCCACAGTTCCCGAGTACGCCGGTTGCGGCTTCGGCCACTTGCGTCGCTGGAATGCGGAAAAACTGACAGAAGCTCGCCGCTTGATGAACGCCAGCCGCGCCGCGTGTGCGACCGATGCCGAAACCGCACGAGTCAAACTTGCCGACGATTCGCTCGCCGCGTTCGAGATGCTGATGCAGCAGCGCCGCGATCTCGCCGACGGCCGCTGGTCTACTCTGGCGGGACAAGTCAGCGCGTACCGCACGCGGCTGATCGAACTCGGCAAGCAATACGAGCCACAGTTCGCTTTCACCAAAATGGGCTGGACCGGCGAGAACACACTCAATGTCCGCTACTTCGATGCCTTTTACGGCGCGACGCACAATGATGCGGCTCGCGTGGCGACGCAGTTCAACGTCGTCGCCGCACCGCTCAAGCAGTGGCGGTTCCAAACCGACAAAGACAAACAAGGCGAAGCCGCCGGCTGGTCGAAACCGGAGTTCGATGATTCCGCCTGGAAGGCCACCGACTGTGTCGTCGATACCTGGTCGTCACTCGGCCTGCACAACTACATGGGAAGTGCGTGGTACCGGATGAAGCTCAAAGTGCCGCCGCTCGCCGCCGGCAAGAAGACGTTCCTTTGGATCGGCGCGACCGACGGTCGAGTAAAAGTGTTCGTCAACGGCCAGCACGCCCCCCACATCAACGACAAAGGCGAGAAGGCCGACTCCGTCAGCGGCTACTGCCAACCGTTCTCGTTCGACATTTCCTCGGCCGTGAAAGCTGACGCCGACAATTCGATCTCGCTGTTCTGCACGCGCGAAATCGTGAACGAACTCGGCACCGGCGGCCTGCTGGCTCCGGCAGCGGTATATGCGGAACGCTGAACGTGGCAACGAAGGTCTGATCGGTATGGCTCGCGATCGTCAAAAGTTGTTGGACCGATTGAGTGATTGGACGGCTCAGTACATCGAGCGACAGCGTCGGTTGAGTTGGCTTGGCTGCGCCGGTTGTGGAGTGGCGGCAGTCCCGGTTTTCGTCCTCACCTTCTGGGTGATCTATGCCGTGTTGTGGGTCGGTTTCCAAGGCTTGTTGACGACGCACTCTGCGCGGTTGTTCGTCAGCGGGTTGGTGGTGGTGCTGCTGATCCCGGCGTATGTGACGGCGAATTGGAACGAATTGCGGAGTCTGAAGTTTGAATCCTCCGACCGCTTGCTGGCCGCGCGAATGATTGCGCGGGCTTCAGGGATGGGAGGCTTGGCCTTCTTGGCCGGACCGCAAACAGCGCATGCGTTCGTCAAGGTGCTGTCGGTCACGCTGCTGCTGGGTCCGGGGTTGGTGCATCTCGCGATCAAGCTGGCTGGCCGAGCGAGCTTGTTGGACAAACTCGATGTCGCCACCGTCAGCCAAGCGCTGGCGATACTGATCGAGAAAGAGCAGCGCGTGTCGCTCGACGAACTGGTGCAGCAGACGCAAACCACGGAAGACGGATTGGCGATGGACCTGGCTCTGGTCGATGGAGTCGTGCCACTGAAGTCCGGCGAATTGGGCTACACGCTGAATGACGACTTGCGACAAGAACTGTTGTCTCATCGGCCCGGCAGCACGGTACGAACTCCGAACTGACAACGTTGCCTCTCAGGGAGCAACATTCGGGAGCTTGCGGCAAGTTGTGGACTGTGCCGACTGCGCTTTCTTCCAGTCGAGGTAAGCATTGCCGGACCCACCGGTTTTCATTCCGTGTGCGACAACGGTTACGCGCAACCCGATCAGCCCGTTGGCCGGCAGGTCGTTCGCATCAGCAGTTCTCCAGTGGATCGCTTCCTCATTCGGTGCCAGCAGCCCAAGTGACAATCCACTCGCCCCGACGACGACGTTCTGTTCCTCAGGCAAGAGAGTTCCTTCCGAATAGCCTCGACCACCCCCACTGGTCACGATCTCAAGGCTCCAGTTCCGGCTGCGGCCGACGTTGATGTCAACGCCGCCCGCGCCGCCGAATCGTGCGGTTGAGCCGCTCACAACACGAGGCTCCATTGTGTGGTGGCGAAGCCGGGTTGTTCAGAAGGCACGCTCATGGTGAGATCGGTATCCTCTGCGACGGGTGACGAATCGTAGCAGCCACAGGGGGAGTTCCGATTACATTGGGACGCTGAATTCTGTTGCTTGTCGAAAGCCGCACGAACCAACTCCTTCGGAAGCTCACCATGCAAAAGTACCTCGTGAATCACCTCCGACTGGCGGCAGCCGTCTGGCTGACTCTCGCCCTGGGGGCGACCCGCCAGACGGTCGCTGCCGAGTTCTCGCAACCGGACGCGGTCGCTCATCCGAACGTCTTCTTGTGGACCGACACCTGCAACGTGTGGGTGCTGCGCGATGGCGACTCGGCGCTGCTGATCGACTTGGGAGACGGCAGCGTGCTCGAACAGTTGCCGAAGATCGGCGTGAAGCGCGTCGAGTGGGTGTTGTTCACGCATCATCATCGCGAGCAATGTCAGGGAGCACCGCGCTTGGCGGGTTCGGAGACGAAGATCGGCGCTCCAGCCGCCGAGCGGGCGTTGTTCGAAAAGCCGACCGACTTTCGCAAGATGCAGGTCCGCTTGCAGGATCAATTCACAATTCACGGCGCGAGCTATGTCCGTCCGCCGATCCAACCGATCGCAATCGACAAAGCGTTCGAGAAAATGGACACGTTCCAATGGCGCGGCCACGAGTTCTGGTGCATCGACACGAAAGGAAGCAGTCCCGGAGCGATGTCGTATTTGCTACGCACGAAGTCCGGCTGGCTGGCATTCAGCGGCGACGTGATGCTCGATGGAGCGAAGTTGCACACCTGGTTTGATTCGGAATGGGACTACGGTTTTGCGGCGGGCGTGTGGGCACTGGCGAACTCGGCCGGACAAGTCGCCGGCTACGATCCAGAGTGGCTCTTGCCGTCGCACGGCCCGGCAATTCGTCGGCCGGCC
>CAZILR010000460.1:0-5062 GCA_964539995.1 uncultured Planctomyces sp. | reverse complement strand
GCATCGACTGTCGAGGCTGGCCGCAACCTCAATACGGAATCGGTGTCGATTGATCGTGCCGAGCCTTTCAACACGACGACTTGGCAAGACCGCACGCTGTTCACTCCGCACACACAGTCCGGATGGCGTGGCAGCTCGGCGATTCCGACGGTTGAGGCTCATGAATTTCCAACGGTTGATACCAGCGATTATTCATACGGCTCGGCAACGCCCATTTTGGCGGCATTTCTTCCTGAAGGTGACGAGGGTCGCCGTTTGCTGGTCCGCGAGTTGAAGCAGGCTGGCGACTACGCGCCGCACGCACGCGAGAACCTCGCCGCGACACGTTTCTTGTTCATGATGGGATCGCTGTTGATCGGTGGTGTGTGTGTGCTGATGGCCCCGCGATCCGTTGAGCGCGTTCTGCTGGTGGGAACGCTCGTGATGACGGCTCTCGGATGGTCGATCCCTTCGCTGCTGGTGAAAAGCCGCGCGAAATCTCGCCGAACGGAAATCGAACGCGCGATCCCGGACATGATGGACATGCTCAACATGTGTGTCAGCCAGGGGTTGACGGTGCCCGATTCACTCAGCCGAATCTCGATGGATTTGAAACCCGTGTATCCCGCTTTGGCTCAGGAGCTGTCGATCGTTGTCGATCAAGCCAAAGTCGGCACTCTTGGTGAAGCATTGCAGAACTTCGCGGAGCGTATCGATCTTCCACAAGTCGATTCGTTCACTTCGCTGCTGACTCAAACCGAGCGGATGGGCACGAGCGTGTCGGACGCCTTGACCGATTACTCGGACACCATGCGAGAAAGTTTGCGGCAGCGAGCCGACGAGCGCGCCAATCAAGCGTCGTTTTCGTTGTTGTTCCCGACTGTGCTCTGCCTGATGCCAGCGGTATTTCTGTTTTTGATGGGACCGGCCGCGATCGAACTCTCAAAGTTCACGAACGCGGGTGGGCTGAGAGCCTTGAGCGAAGGACGGCAAGCCGCTCAAGGCGCAAACCGCACGCCACAGCGACGCGGCGGCAACGCTGGCGCAGGACAACCGTAGTCGCTGTTTCAAAACCGTAGCCACGTTCGCCAGAACGTGGGCAGAACCACGAAAATTTCACGGCCAAAACAAAAGCCGGGACTCCACTCTGGAGGCCCGGCTTTGTGTTTTTTCAATGGGATCAATCAGGATTACTTCTTGGCCGCGGCGTACCGACGAGCCACTTCATCCCAGTTGATGACGCTGAAGAACGCGCCGATGTAGTCCGGTCGGCGATTCTGGTAGTTCAAGTAGTAAGCGTGCTCCCAGACATCAAGGCCGAGGATCGGCGTATGTCCGTCGGTGAGCGGCGAGTCTTGGTTGGCCGTGCTTTCGACGATCAATCCGCCGCCGCCATCCACCGACAGCCAAGCCCAACCGCTGCCGAAACGAGTCGTCGCGGCCTTGCTGAACTGTTCCTTGAACGTGGCAAAGCTGCCGAACGCCTTGTTGATCGCGTCGGCCAGAGCGCCGGTTGGTTCACCGCCGCCGTTCGGCTTCATGACCGTCCAGAACAGTGAGTGATTGGCGTGTCCGCCGCCGTTGTTACGGACGACCGGGCGGATGTCCTCCGGCACGGTCGCGAGTCCGCGGACCAAATCCTCGACCGACTTCCCGGCGAGCGTCGGGTGCTTTTCCAACGCCGCGTTGACGTTGTTGATGTAAGCCTGATGGTGCTTGGTCCGATGAATGTTCATCGTCTTCGCGTCGATGTGTGGCTCCAGGGCATTCTCGGCGTAGGGCAATTCGGGCAACGTGTAAGCCATGACGAAAGTCTCCTAGTTGGATTCGCGCAGCCGAGCAGCCTGCTCCGCACGACAATTCTTGGGGGAGTCGAGCGACCACACTCGACAAGGACCGACGAGAGCACCTCGCTCTCGCCGACCCTCGGCATTGTAGGCGTTGGCCGCTTGCTCACAACTGACGGGCGCTGCGAAGAAATTACTTCGCCGTCGCCGCATCCAGCATGAAGTCTTGCACGCGCGAGACCAACTCCGCCGGGTCGAGCGGCACTCCTTCCAACAGCAGGGCGTTCGCGAATAATTGCCGACCACATTGCTGGACGAATGCCGCCTGCTCGGAACGATCCGCGAGTCCGCTCAGCCGTGCGATCAGCGGGGCCGACGGATTCACCTCGAAGATTTTCTTCGCGACCGGAACCTCGCGATCTCCCATCGACAGCACTTTCTGAAGTTGAGCACTCATCGAGCCTTCCGGATTGACGAGGCAGCAAACGCTGTCGGTCAATCGCTTGGACGCTCGCACCTCTTGCACGGCGTCACCCAACTCGGTGCGGAACAGTTCGAGCACTCGCTGGAAACCGGTTGATTCTGCGGCGGCCGTTTGTTGCTCCTCGGCCTTGGCTTCTTCGGCTTTCTCATCTTCGCTGGCCGGCGGAAACTCAACCTGCGCCGAGTCGATTGCGACCAAATCCTTGCCCTGGAAATTCCGCAAGTTGGACAACACGAATTCATCGACCGGATCGGTGACGAACAGCACTTCCAGTTTCTTGCGACGGAAGATTTCGAGGTTCGGATTCTTGTCCAACGACTTTCGATCCGGTCCGCCTACGAAGTAAATCTGCTTCTGGCCTTCGGGAGCACGCTTCACATAGTCCGCGAAACTGGTCAGCGGCTCCGGCTTGTCGGCCTCCGGCGGCAACGCCGATGACGCGAACCGCAGCAGCCCGGCGATCTCCTCGCGATGCTCGAAGTCTGAGTGCAAGCCTTCGCGCAACGTGATTCCGAACTGACGATAGAACGCCAGATACTCGTCCGGCTTCTCGGCCGCGACTGACTCCAGGTGCGACAGCACTTTCTTCGTGAGCACTTTTTTGATCTTGCGGAAGACCGTGTTGTCTTGCAGAGCCTCGCGCGACACGTTGAGCGGCAGGTCCGCCGAATCGACAAGGCCGTACAGAAACCGCAAGTAATCCGGCAGCAACTCGCGGCAGTTGTGCTGCACGAGAATCCGCTTCGCGCAGAGTTGCACGCCATGCTCGGACCGGCCGAAGCCCATGCGTTCGACGTTCGTGTCCGGGCAGTACAGGATCGAGTGAAATTTAAACGGCGAGTCGGCCGTTAGATGCAAATGCCACAGTGGCTTGTCACCCATGCCGTGCGTGAGGTGCTCAAAGAACTTCTGGTATTGCTCGTCGGTGACGTTGCTTTTCGGCTCGACCCAGATCGGCTTCTGATCGTTGACGACTTCTTCGCCGAGCTTGATCGGGTGCGGCACGAAGGTCGAGTACTGCTTGAGCACCGACTTCAAACGCCACGGCTGAGTGAACTCCTTCAAGTCCGCTTTGAGATGCAGCCGAATCTGCGTACCACGAGTCAGCCCTTCGTGCGGCTCAACGGTGAACCGGCCGCTGCCGTCCGATGTCCACTTCCAGCCTTCGTCCGACTGGTACGATCGGCTCAGCACTTCGACTTTGTCCGCCAGCATGAACGCCGAGTAGAACCCGACACCGAACTGGCCGATCAGCGACAAGTTGCTCGACGTGTCTTTGTTCTGGGCCGTAGCGTTTCGCAGAAATTCCAGCGACCCGCTGTGGGCGATCGTGCCGAGATTCTTAACCAGTTCGTCGTGCGTCATGCCGATGCCGTTGTCACGAATGACGAGCAGCGATTCGGCCTCGTTTGGTTCCAGCGCGATCTCCAGGGGTGCGTCGTTCGGAATCTCGCTGTTCGTCAGCGTCAGATGCCGGAACTTGTCGAGCGCGTCCGAGGCGTTGGAGATCTGTTCGCGAATCGCGATCTCGCGATTCTGATACAGCGAGTGCGACAACAAGTGCAGCAGTTGTTTGATCTCAGCTTGAAACGTGAATTCCTGGGGAGCGGTCATGGGCACCTTTCCTGGAGGATGGGCGTTTCTTGCCCGTCCTGTGCTTTGTTCAAAGTGAAGACGGGCAAGAGTGCCCATCCTCCGGCTCGCAACTGGCGCGAGGGGCGGACAAGTTGCAAAGTCACTGTCCAATTTTCAAGAGGGCAGCGCAGAGTCTTGAGTCTGTCGAAGACTTTGCCGATCACACGGAGCTTGCCGATTGGGTATCGCCGGCAGACGGACGAGTCGCGGCAGCGGATTGTCGCAAGTTGACTTCGAGAATCGTCGCTTGAACAATGGCGGCCCTTGAGATTCCCCGCGTCTGGCCACCGAAGGCCGGACCGTGATTCGCCTTCCAAAATTGGGTGCTCGATGACTCCCCGATTCCTGACAGCCCTGCCGGTCTACAACGAGCAATCGCACCTCGCCGAAGTGCTCGCGACCGTGCGGCAGTTCGCGCAAGACATTCTGGTCGTGGATGACGGCAGCACTGACGCAACCCCAGAATTGCTCCGGCGCGAGCCGGACATTCATGTCGTCACACACTCGCCGAATCGCGGGTACGGAGCGGCTCTGAAGTCCGCCTTCGATTTCTCAGTGCAGCACAATTACGACGTGCTCGTCACCATCGACTGCGACGGCCAGCACGAACCTCGATTGATTCCGGAGTTGGCCGCCCGCGTGTTCGAGGATGCCGCGCGGCCGGCGGACATCGTCTCCGGCAGTCGATACCTGCAAATCTTTGAGGGAGACAGCCGACCGCCGGAAGAACGACGTCGCATCAACCAGTCGATCACGGAGTTCATCAACGAACGTCTGCATCTGAATCTGACCGACACGTTTTGCGGCTTCAAGGCGTATCGCGTCGATGCGTTGCCGCGACTGAACATCACCGAGTTCGGCTACGCGATGCCGTTGCAACTCTGGGTGCAGGCGGTGAAAGCGGGCTTCCGGATCGTCGAGCATCCCGTCCCTTTGATTTACCTCGACGAGTCCCGCTCGTTCGGCGGTTCGCTGGATGACGCCAATCGCCGGTTGGCTTACTACCGCGAAGTGCTCGATCGAGAAATGAATGCTGGCCGCGAGTGTTCGTCACCAGAGCTTTGTCACGGTGCGTCGAGTTGATTTGAGATTTGAAATCTGAGATTTGAGATACGAGGAGTGCTCGCCGTGCCGCCGCTGGAACCGAGTTGGGAACGGCGTCCCCTGCGTGCTCCCC
>CAZILR010000459.1:0-5072 GCA_964539995.1 uncultured Planctomyces sp. | reverse complement strand
CGATCGACCCGGCGGCTCGGCAGGCATTGGAACATCGGCTGTTGGCGAGTCGTGAACCGTTCGGCCTGTTCGCGCTGGCGAACACGTTTGCCGGTTTGTTGGCCGTGATGCTGCTGGTGGTCGCAGGGCAAATGCGTCGTCCATCAGCGAATCGGCTGTGGTCCGACAACGTCGTGGCGATTGGGCTGATTCTTGTGATCGGGTTTTGTTTGGTGCTGACGAAAAGCCGCACCGCGTGGGTAGGCTTGGCGGCGGGCATCGGTTGGTGGATGTTGCGTGCGATCCTCGCGCGGAAGCGTGCTTACGATACCAAGACGTCGCGATCGTCGTTCGCGACGTGGGTGGTGATTGGCCTGGCGGTGATCGGCATCACGACTGGCCTGGCGGCGGTCAGCGGCGGGTTGGACAAAGCGGTTCTGTCGGAGGCTCCGAAGTCGCTGCGATACCGGTTGGAGTATTGGCAGGGGACGTGGGCCACGATTCGCGAGCACTTCTGGTTCGGAACGGGGCCGGGGAATTTTCGGGATCACTACTTGGCTCACAAGCTGCCGGAGTCGAGCGAGGAGATTGCCGATCCGCACAATTTTCTGTTCGACGTGTGGGCGAATGCGGGGACGTTCGGGCTCGTCGCGATGCTGGCGTGCGTCGGGCTGATGGTGGGGCAGGTTTTCAACCTGCCCGTCCAGAAGGGGAACAAGGCCGGGCAGGTTGAAAACCCGCCCCACGAAACGGCGTGGACTTCTCCGGCCGCGTGGGGCGTCGGATTGGCGTTTCCATTGGGAGCGATCGGATTGGACCTGCTTGGGCATGGCATCGACGAACGCTTGTGGTGGCTGGGGGGAATTTGGTGGCTGCTGTGGCTCGGAGGAGTGGCTTGGTCGCGGCGAAATCCGGTCGGCGATTCTGGCGGCGAAACAAGTTGGCTGTCGTTTTCGCTCGAAGCGGCCAACGTGACGTTGTTGGTGCATTTGCTGGGAGCCGGCGGGATTGCGATGCCGGCGATCACTCAGTTGTTGTGGCTGATTTGGGTGTTGCGAGCGGCAGTTTTTGATGCGAGCGTCGCAGGCCGCGAGGCAAAATCGCCCAGCGAGTCCGCTAGCGAAGGCGTACAGGCGGGACGATTTCCGGTGTTGGCGAGCGTGATCGTCGCGTCGGGTTTGTGTCTGGCTTGTGGGTTCACGGCCACGATGCCAGAACTTTTGTGCCGGACGTCGCTGCAATTGGGAGATGCCGAGTGGGAACGTCGTCAGGCCAATTCGGCTCAGGCTCGCTATCGAGATGCGGCCGAAGCGGATCGCTGGGCGATCGAGCCACTGGATCGGATGGCCGAAATCTCGTTTCTGCTCAGCCAGCACACTCAGAAGGTGGCCGATTTCGACGATGCCGTCCGCAAGCAGCAAGCGGTGATCGATCGGTTGCCGTTCGCCTCGCGACCATATCGGCGGCTGGGACAGGCTTGGATGCAACGCTTCGAGACGTCGCACGAGGTCGCACACGCCACCGAGGCCGTCGAGTCTTTTGCGGCGGCGGTCGAACGGTATCCGCATCACGCCGAGTTGCTCTCCGAATGGGCGAGGGCCAGTGTGGAAGCGAAGCAGATCGAATCGGCTCGCGCTGCCGCACGTCGGGCATTGCGGCAAGACGACATCAATCGACAGGCGGGGCATTCCGACAAGTATATGCCCGAGGCGATTCGGGTTCAGATGCAGCGTCTGGCCGCAGACGCCGAGTCGCCGGATGCGAATTGACCGGCTTTCTCGCCGCCATCACAATGCCGAGCCTTATTACTTGGGCGCGTCGGGAGTGCCCACTTTGGTCGCCTGTTCTTTCGTGACGTCTTGTGATTCTTGAATCCTGATTTTTTTGTTGATCGTGGTTTTCGTTGGAGGGTCCATGAACATTCGTGTGATTGCCATCGTTGTCTTTCTGTTGGTCGTGGGTGGCGGTTTGGCCGTTCATTTTCGCCAGGTGGCGGTTGAGGATCGCGAGGACAAGGAGCACGCCGGCCACGGACATTCGAGCAAAGATGAGCCTGAAGTTCCTGTCCCGCCGAAGACCGGCCCGTTTGCGAAATTCGTGGTTGAGGGTGATCCAGTTCACATGTTCGGAGTGATGGAACACTTTCAGGATGGAAAACACGAATTCAAGGTTCGCAACGAGGGCGAAGGGGTGCTGAAAATGGTCGCGTTGGCGAAAGATCACACCTGCCAATGCACGTTGGGATCGCTCGGAAAAGACGGCTTGCAGCCGGGCGAGTCCACCACGGTGACGATGGAGTGGAAGATCAAGAATCCCAACACGTTGTTTGAGCACTCGGCAAAGATTCGCACCAACGATCCCAAAAAGCCGGTGACGACGTTCATCGTCCGTGGATTGGTGGGCAAACGCTTGAATCTGATGCCGTCGAATGAAATCGTCGTCGGCACGCTTTCCGAGAAAGAGCCAACCGAACGTCTGATGACACTGCACTCGGAAATCGTGGATGCGTTTCAGATCACCAAGATTGAGACCAGCAGCCCGTTGATCACCGCGGAATTCAGTCCGTTGAATGCCGAGCAGCTCGAAGGTCTGGCGGAAAATAAAAAGGAGGATGAAAGCCGTGCCATGATGGAACGGATGGCTCAGGATGCGAAAAAATCCGCACCCGAAGGTGTCGCCAAGGCGCTCGAACCAAAACCGGAGGAAATCGAGAATCCCTTGATCGGCAAGAAGCCGCCCGCGAAATGTGGTTATGCGATTTTCCTAAAATTTCAACCCGGCTTCGCCATTGGAAAGTTTCGGGAATCCGCCACGATTCACACGGATGTCCGGGATGGGTCTCAACCGGATTCGCAGTCGTTGCCGCCACTGGTCGTGTCCATTCAGGGGCATCGAGCCGGTCCTCTGGAGATGTTCGCGCTGGGCAAAAACTTCGGATGGTTTCCGGATCAGAACACGCTCGTCTTGGGACGGTTCCCCGCGAAAGAGGGCAAGATCGTGAAGTTGATGGTCTTCATTTCCAAGGGTGATGAAGATCTCAAAATCCTCGACGCTCAATTTGATCCGCCGATCATGAAATGTGAATTGGTGAAGGACGAGAAGTTTCAACAATCACGCCGAGAGAAATACACACTGACCATGGAGGTGCCTGGTGGAAATGCTCCGATTGGCTTGGGGGGTGAACACCGGGGATCGGTGACCTTGCAGACGAATCATCCGGATGCCAAGACCATCAAGTTCGACGTCGAGTTTACCTCGTTCTGAGACGACATGCTGAATTCACAATTTGCCTCAACGAAAGAGTTCTTCATGAGCCGCCTCCGCCACGGACTGGTTTTGAGTTGGCTGGGACTTGCACTGTTCAGCTTTAGCGGCTGCAACCAAGCGGAGAATCCAGCCGCTTCTCCAAAGCCAACAGAAGCTGTCGCGACGGCATCGCCGGCGACTTTCTCGCCGTCCGATGCCGGTTCGGAGGTCATCCTCGTCGCCAACAACGAGCCGAAGGACGAGGCCCCCAAAACGGCCGTGATCGAGAAGCCGCTCTTCGATGGTTGGGCCCAACCGGCACTCGCTTTGGTTTTGTCCGGCGAGCAGCGCGGCTACTTCGAGCCTTGCGGATGTTCGGAGCATCAGTCCGGTGGCATGGCGAGACGGCACGATCTCGTCAAAAAAATTCAGGCCAAGGGCTGGCCAGTGACCGGTTTAGATTTGGGCGGAACGGTGAATCGCAGTCGTCCGCAGTCGAAGCTGAAGTTTCAAACAATCCTCGCAGCGTTGCAGGACATGCGGTACAGCGTGCTGAATCTCGGTCCCGAAGAGTTGAAGCTCGGCGCGGCGGATTTGCTGGCGTATCACGCTCCCGATCCGAAGGACCCGCTGGGTGGAGTCAGTTTTGTTTCCGCGAATGTGACGCTATTTGGATCGCCGGAATTGGGCACACCGATCCGCTCGAAAGTGGTGACGCTGGGCAAGTACAAAGTCGGAGTCACCTCCGTGCTCGGCACTAGCTTCCGCAAAGAGGTCACTCCCGAAGGTGCCAACGTCGATATCACCATCGACGATCCCGTCACGGCCCTGCCAGCCGTGCTCAAGGAATTGGAGGCCAAGCAGCCGGACTTGCTGGTGCTGCTCTCGCACGGAACGCTGGCGGAAGGGAAAGCCTTGGCCAAGCAGTTTCCGCAGTTCGCCGTCGTGATGTCTTCCGGCGGCGTCGAAGACCCAGAGGTGGCCAATCCTCAGAAACTCGACGGGACGCTCTTCGTCCAAGTCGGTCACAAGGGAAAGTACACCGGTGTGATCGGATTCTTCCCGGAGGACAAACAGAACCGCGTCCGCTTTGAACTCATCAAACTCACCGAGGAGCAATTCCAAGACTCTCCGAAAATGGTCGAGCACATGCGGCTGTTCCAGGACTTGCTGAAAGATGCGGCTCTCGCCGAAACTGAACCGGCGATCAAGCATTCCAGCGGGGCGAAGTTCGTCGGCACCAAGGTGTGTGGTGAGTGCCACTCGAAAGCCCTCGCGGTCTGGGAAAAGAGCGACCACGCTCACGCCTACGACAGTCTCATCAAGGGGCGTCCGGAGCTGAAAGATCGCTGGGTCTCGCGAATCTATGACCCCGAATGCCTCGCCTGCCACACGACCGGTTGGCACCCGCAGGATGTCCTCCGTTACGTCGGCGGCTTCGAGAGCAAAGCCAAGACGCCACAAATGCTGCACAACGGCTGCGAAAATTGTCACGGCCCTGGCAGCCGGCACATCCAGTTGATCGAGGCCGGCGACAAGGACGCGGCGAACAAAGAGGTCCGCCTGACGCTCGCCGAGGCCAAAAAATCGCACTGCGTGACCTGCCACGACCTCGACAACGACCCGCACTTCAACTCCGCGTCGTTTGACTCCTACTGGGAGAAAATCAAACACGTCGGGCGGGATTAGTCGCAGGCAATTGCGACCGCGCGAGCCGTCCCATAACGTACCGCCTTGCGCTTTCGTGGGGCAGGTTTTCAACCTGCCTGTCCGCTTCCTAGCAGGTTGAAAACCTGCTCCACGCCAGGTTCCTATGAGCAAGATTGAAAAACTGTTGGTGGCGAATC
>CAZILR010000458.1:0-5090 GCA_964539995.1 uncultured Planctomyces sp. | reverse complement strand
TCCGCCTCGCGGAACGAGGCGGCTACGTTGACTACTTCGCGAGCCTCCACTTCGAATCGAACGACGTGGCCCACTCCGTCTTTTCGGTGAAGCCGCTCTTGGCCGGCTCGAAGCTCTGCACGGCGATGTCGCCGAGGCGCGGGAAGAGCAGCGCGTTCGTGCCGTTGAATTCAGCGTCGTGGACCGTGTGGCCGGAGTTGATCACGACGTATTTGTTCGGGTTCAGCGGGTTTGGAAAGATCAGCGAGACTCCGTGCTTCGAGGCAGCATAGTCCTTGTTGGCAACTTCAAGTGTCTCCTTCGTCCATCGAAGTGGCAGGCTCTTGTACACACGCGCGATGACCGCATTGGAACTCGGATCGCCGAAGAGGATCAGATTTTTGGACTCGATTTGTTCGTCGGTCAGTTCGGTGTCGTTGATGACCGGCACTTTGCCCCGCATCCATTTGTCGAACTCGCGGGCGAATCGGTCGTAGGTCCACTTGGCCCAGGCGGCGTGCGACTCGTTCCACGGTTTTCCGGTCGGCAGGACGCAGACGAACGGCTCCATGAAGGCGTCGTCGATCGGGCCTTGCAGGTTGTGCCGCTTGTGTTCCTGGGGATTGCCGGCGAAGGCTCGCGAGTCGTCGTAGCTAAGCACGTCCCAATGTTGCCCGTTCCAGACGTAGAACACGCCAGGCAGCAAACCGCCGCCGGCGTTCGACAACGGATGCTCGTCGCCGTCGATCTCGATCTTCTCGGCGACGTCCCGCGCGATCTGCAACGCGGTGACGTTTTCCGTCTTGATGTGCAGCACGCCGTCTTTCGAGACAGTCGCGTGGACCGTTGCCGCGTCGAGGTGGTCGTCCATTTCCTCGATCGTCAGCCAATCGCATTCGTTGTATTTCAGCGTGTAGGTGGTGAAGCGGATTTCCTTCCGCTGCTGCGAGGTCATTCGGCCCCGCTCGACGTTGGCTCGGTGGAAGGCCATGAACTCCTTGAACGAGTCGGGATGAAACTTGTGTTCGACTCCTGGCCCGATCAGGAATTTGATTTCCACGTCGCGCTGCTTGGCGGCATCAACCATCAACTTGCTGGCGGCGAGTTGCTTGTCGAGTTCACCACCGTAGGTGCAGATCGGCACGTTGAAGGCATTGAGCGCGCAGTCAAGCGCGTCGTAGACATGCAGCGCGTCACGCTGATATTCCGGCAGCGGCGTCTTCGGATTCTGGTAGTTCAGGTAATCGACGAAGCCCGCTCCCGGTCCGACCGAGCACCACTCGGCCGGATGGTGGACTCCCAGATGCCAACTGCCCGCTCCTCCCATCGAGAAGCCCCACAGGACGACGCGGCGATCGTCGATCCGGTAGCGGCGTTTGACGTCCGTGATTGCCTCGAACACGTCGGTCTCACCCGCCCAGCGGTACGAATTGTCGATCCGGCCGAAGACGTCGAGCTGAATGAAATCGGCGGCACTGAGCGGCCCGTCCTTTGGCCACGGCTTGTCGTGATGGTCTTCCAGAAATCGAATTTCGTTGCGATCACCACCGCGGCCGTGCAACACGACGTACAACGGCCAGCGTTTCGAGGTTCTCTCACCGGCTCCTTCCGGCAACGTGACCGCATACGGCTGCACCGAACCATCGACGCGCGAGACATAGCCGCGAATGCTCTTGCCGGTCTGCGTGAGCCAACTCGATTTGTCGGCCGCAAGTTCCTCGGCTCGTTTGAGTCCCGTCTTGATCGCGTTGAGCGCGTACTGTGGGTACTTCGATTTCGGCTCGGTCTTTGGCTTCGAGCCATCAGCCGGTGGCTTGGGCAGGTAGAACTCGTTGTGTCGCAGCGCCCACTCGACCGCCTTCGCGTAGATTTCGACATCCGCGATGAGCCGCTCGTCGCGTTTCTGCGGTTTCAGTTCGGCGACCGCCTTTTGCAGGTCGGCCAGTCCAGAGCGGATCGCAGTCGCATCGGATTCCGACGGCGGCTGCGCGAACGAGACACTGGTCATGACAATCAACAGGCTGATGGAAGCGAGCAAGCTCCGCATGATGCGATCTCCGCAGGACGAGTTTGCGACGTAGACCGGACCCCCACGTCCGGTCGCATCGAGTTTGTTCGGACGTCGGCGTCCGAACTACGGTGCCGGCGTCGGAGCCAGTTCCGCTGCTTGAAAGCCGCTGGTCTTGTGCGTGCCGTCGCAGAACGGCCGTTTCTGGCTGGCTCCGCAGCGGCACAGCGCGACGTTCTCTTTGCCGGTCAGGTCGTACTTGTTGCCCAGATGATCGGTCAGCGTGATCGGCCCGGTAACCAGCAGCGGGCCGTTTTCACGAGTCTTGATGGTGACGTCGGACATGCTTTGCTCTCCGGATTCAAGAGGGTCGAGTTCGCGCGGCACGTTAGCCCGCGAGCACGCGTGAAGCAATCACGCCGACCGCGACAATGATCTCGACAGCTTGCGAGCGTCGGCCGATAGTTTCGCCGCTCTCGCACGGAGGCCGTCATGCCGCAGTTCGAACGACCCACGATCTTGATGTGTCCGCCAGACCATTACGGCATCGAGTACGAAATCAATCCTTGGATGAGTCGCAGCCGGCAAAGCGATCGCTCGCTGGCGGAAAATCAGTGGCGGCAACTGCGCGACGTGTTGGTCTCGGTCGGCGCAGACATCCGGTTGATGGACGCTGTGAAAGGGCTACCGGATTTGGTCTTCACGGCGAACGCCGCGCTGATGTGGCGTGGCCGAGCGTACCTCGCCCGGTTTCGGCACTCCGCTAGGCAGCCGGAGACGGCCGTCGATGCGGCCTGGTTTCAGGCGGCGGGATTCGAGACTCGCGAACTTCCTCCCGGCTGGGACTTCGAGGGGGCCGGAGACGCTCTTTTCTGCGGCGACACACTCTTCGCCGGATACCTCATTCGCAGCGACGTCGGCGGCGAACAGTGGCTCGCGAAGGAACTCGGTTGCCGAGTCATCCCGCTGCAACTCGTCAGCGACTACTACTATCACCTCGATACCTGCTTCTGCCCGCTCAGCCCAACCGAGGCGATTTACTTTCCGCCAGCGTTCGACGAATACGGCCGAGCCGCGCTGCGCCAGCACATTCCAACACTGATCGAAGTCCACGACAACGAGGCTCAGCGATTCGCGTGCAACGCGGTGGTGGTCGGCAAGCATGTCGCGCTCAACACCGGCTGCCCGGAGTTGGAACGCAGCCTGCGCGATCGCGGCTACACGCCGCACGCAACGGAACTCGGCGAGTTCATCAAAGCCGGCGGCAGTGCGAAGTGCCTGACCCTACGGCTGGATGGGGAGGATGCCGCGCTCTGGCCCTGAGACACCTCCCGGCCAGGTGAAGCGATGACGCGATCGTGTCGTCTGCGGGCTGTCGGTCGTGATCTCGTTCGGGAAGAATCGCGAGCCGTCTCGATCCAATCGCTCGCGGCGCACAAGAGACTGATTGCTGAGCGCAATTTCGGGAGCACTCGCTTCAAAGACGCCGACTCCCGGCATCATTAACTCGACCGTCGCTTCGCCAAAGGTTCCGACTCCAACATCGTGGTCCGGCAGCGGAAATTGAAGTGGCAGCACGAAAACAGAATCGTGCCCATCGACTCCGCCAGACTCCGCACGCCGACCATCTTGCCGCGATCCGACTCGCGCTTCTTGCCAATTTCCGGTGGACCCCCATGAGTTCGCCAATCGAACTCGTTCGTCAACTGCGGAATCCAGTGTTCCACCCTGTGGTTCTAATCCGATGGACCGCGTCCAACTGGCTAACTCCACAGTCGGATTCGGTGTCATCACATAGGGATGCTGGTAGGCAGAACTGTTGGACGGGGCCGTGAGAAATCGCGATCCGTAATTGGCGTCGGTCACAAAGGGATGCTGCACGAAGTTTGATTCCGGAGAAACTCGCCGCTGACCCCACAAGTTCACCTTTAGTGTTCCAAACAGAGGAACCGTCTCGCCCTTGATGTCCACCCCCCGCAACGTCAGCCGCAAGGAGTCCCAATCCATCTTGCCCGTCGTGCTGATCGGATCGGCTTTGACCAGCAACTGCGACAGCGGCAAAGGCTCGGATGGTTGGCGATCAGGCACGGACTCGGTTGGCCTCGCCGGCACGACCGCTCGAACGACACGCTTGGATTGTGGAACGACTCGGACGTCGGCAATCTGTTTCCAAGTCAGAGCCCGCCGAATCGTGATTCCCGATGACCGCTGCTCCAGCGTCAGTTGCTCGCGGTTGGTGTGACTCTCGACAAGTGACCCGCGCACGACTCGGCCATCGGTCAGCCGCACGTCCACGTCTGCCGCCGGCAACGACGCCGCGTCACACGCGAACAACGCGAGGCCGCAGAGCAGAACGCCGAGTTGGGCCACACGACTCACGAGTCCACGCCTCCGAAAACGATTTGAGCTTCGAGACGTTTTCACTCGGCAGCAAACAGCGGACCACCGAGACGAACAAGCCGCGTCACCGACCGCGACCGCCTGATTCCGCCGACTTTGCCAAAGAAAGGTCGCTTTCAGGCAACGGTGAACACCAATCCTGTTGTGCATTCGCTACATCGCTGCGTCTCGAAAACGCAACGGCACGAGGCACGCTGATAGCATTCCTGGAAGGCCAAGTCACGGGTCGCCGAAACGCCGCTGGGCGAGCAGTCTGGCTTGCGGGAGACATGCTTGACACTGTTCTGGGTAAAGAACATCATCACTCGACCCATTTGGCGGGCCAACACTTACATCCCCTCGACAGGAACATTGGAATCAAACCATGAGTACTGGAAGCCGACGGTTGGAGCTTGAGGAAGTGGGCGACGTCACCGTCGCGAAGTTCACTGACAAAAAGATCCTCGACGAGGGCAACATCCAAATCATCGGCAACCAATTGTTCGCGCTGATCGAAGAGGATGGACGGCAAAAAATCGTGCTGGATTTCTCGAACGTCGAGTACCTCTCCAGCGCGGCCTTGGGCAAGCTCATCACGATGGACAAGAAGGTGAAGGCGGCGAAGGGCAAACTACGATTGTGTGCCATCCGGCCGGACATCTACGAAGTCTTCGCGATCACCAAGCTGAACAAGCTGTTCGACATGAAGGACAACTTGGAAGCT
>CAZILR010000457.1:0-5092 GCA_964539995.1 uncultured Planctomyces sp. | reverse complement strand
TTGCGGTGTCTGTAGCCCGACCCCTTGTGGGTCGGAGGATTCGATGTTTTCCCCAAACGAACGCCGAATCGGGAATCACCCGACCCACAAGGGGTCGGGCTACCGTTTGCCTAACACGAGTATTCGCCAGCCGTGCCTGATCTGGTGCCGCCAGTGCGAGCCGTGGCTGGGCTTGATATCCTGCGGTCTAACACGGTGGTCAGTCGCCTCATGGGCGAGCAACCTCACCGTTCGAGACACCGGATTGCCGCCATGCCCACTCGACGAGTCATTCTGTCCCTGATCGCGTTGCTGTTCTCTGGCACGGTGCTGGCTTGGTGCCTGCTGGCTCCACCACTCACCGCCGAACCCGCCAAACAAGTCGCTGTGGCCGAGAAGGAACCACGTTCCGCGCCATCGGGAATGGTGTGGATTCCCACCGGCAAATTCCTGATGGGTAGCCGCGACGGCAAAGAGGACGAGAAACCGGTCCATGAAGTCGAGTTATCCGGCTTCTGGATGGACGCCACCGAAGTCACCAACGCCGAGTTCCAGCGGTTCACTGACGCGACCGGCTACGTCACGATCGCCGAACGAACTCCGAAGCGAGAGGACTTCGCGGGACTCACGGATGTCAGCCTCATCAAGGACGAGGATTTGGTGCCCGGCTCAATCTGCTTCAACCCCAAGTTCGACCGCGAATTGGTCAAGCAGCTTCGCGACAGTCGAGGCGACGTCAATTGGCCCTACGCGGTGTGGATGCTTCAGAAGGGAGCGAACTGGCGGCACCCTCACGGATCGGAATCGAGCATCACCGACAAACCCAACCATCCGGCGGTTCACATCGCGTGGCCCGATGCAGTGGCCTACTGCGAGTGGGCAGGCAAGCGACTTCCGACCGAAGCCGAGTTCGAGTACGCCTCGCGCGGCGGCTTGCAACAGCGGGAGTATCCTTGGGGCGACAAGTTGCAAAACGGCGATCAATGGTCGCTCAATATCTGGCAGGGTGAGTTTCCCGAAGAGCACCACATCCACGACGGTTTCCAGTTCACCGCTCCGGCGAAGACGTTTCGCCCGAACGGCTACGGTTTGTACGACATGTCCGGCAATGTTTGGGAATGGTGCGCGGACTGGTATCAGCCGGAGTACTACTCGGACAGCCCGCGCCGCGATCCGCATGGGCCGCGCGACAGTTTCGATCCCAACGAACCGGGTCTGCCCAAGCGTGTGCAGCGCGGCGGTTCGTTCATGTGCAACGCGAATTATTGCCTCGGCTATCGCTGCGCTGCTCGGATGAAAGGGGAACCGTCGTCCGGCGCGTTCCACTGCGGCTTCCGCTGCGTGCTCTCGCCGAGCGACCACGAGTCCTTCGCCAAGGCTCCCGCCCAACAAACCGCAACGAATCGCTGAGCAAAGCCCCGATGCCTGGTTCAAACTCCGCTGCCGCCGACTTCGCACATGCCGAGATCGGGATTGTCTGCGCGTTACCCATCGAACTGGGTGCGTTCCTGGACCGCTGTCAAAAGGTGAAGAAGTACACAGGGGGCGACTTCGTGTTTCGCGGCGGCTTTTACGACGGCATTCGGATCGCCGTCGTCGAATCCGGCATGGGTTTCGCGCGAGCCCGCCGTGCAACACAGGCGATGATCGAAGGGCACTCGCCGCGATGGCTGCTGTCGTGCGGTTTCGCAGGAGCGTTGCAAGAGAACATCCCCGTCGGTTCCATTTTGGTGGCTGATTCCATCGTCGATCAACACGGTCAAAGTTTGCAGATCGACCTGCACATGCCAGCCGATCCGTCACGCGGCCTGTTCATCGGTCGGCTGTTGACGGCGGATGACATCGTCCGCACGGTCGAGTCGAAACGAGAACTCGCCGAGAAGCATTCGGCGCTGGCGGTCGATCAGGAAAGCCTCGCGGTCGCGCAGGTGGCTCGCCAGCACAAGACGCGATTCCTGGCCGTGCGCGTGATCAGCGATGACCTCTCCGCCGATTTGCCGCCAGAGATTTTGAGCATCGTCGGCGCGACTGGTAGCGTGCGTTTCGGCGCGGCGCTGGGTGCGTTGTGGAAACGCCCGTCATCGGCAAAAGACATGTGGCGTCTGCGTGAGCAAGCCTCGTCCGCCGCCGCGCGTCTCGCCACGTTTTTGGACGGCGTCGTCGTCCAGTTGCACGCGGCCACCAAGAACGCCTCGGACGCAAGCTGACTTCGTCGAGTCACCAGCGGCCCATCACGGAGTGCAAGCTGTTGATCTCCGACGCTTTGGAAACGCCCAGTTCGACGTGCGGCGTTTGCGTCGCCAAACCATAAAACGTGCGCGGCATCGGCAAGACCTCCGGATTCACTCCGCCGGGGACGACCGCTCCCGACTTGAGACGCAGCCAGGCGAGTTCCATCAAACTCTCGTGGTGGTGCCAAGTGACGCTGCCATATCCATAACCGTAGTACCGCCCGCCTCGATAATGCCGTGGGCTTCCCCAAAGAATGCCCGCTGGAGAACCGGCGCTCGCCAGCCCGGCAGGAAGTTCCAGCGGATGTTGTTGGATCGCGGTGGCAACGTCTTTGAGTTCCGCCTCGCTCGCGGGTTGCAAGTCGATGCTGGCTCCAGCCGAGACTCTCTTGCCGACGAACAACCGGCCTTGCTCGTTGACGACGACCAGTGGCTCGAAGCCCCATTCAAAACCGTTCGCGACCGTCAGCTTGTCGGCACTTGGCGAGGTCACTTCCAAGCGGCCACGTTCGGTGCGGTGTCCGACCGTCAGAAACTGAGTGCGAGTCCGCGAGCGGAGCCAGCCGGACGTGAGATTCTGCGAGTTGGTCCAGTCGATTTGGCCAGACTCAAACTGCTCGCTCTCCGGCCAGATCGGGTAGACCGCTGTGTCGCGAGAGAACTGCATGCCCGCTGACGGCGCTTGTCCGGCGTATAGACTCAGCCGACTGAGCGTCACCGCCGACTGAGCCGCTTGGTCGATGAACGTCAGACTGCGGCAGCGAGCCTTCACGCTGAAACCATGCGCGATAATCGTGTAGCCAAACAGCAGCAGGCTGGTGATGAACGCGACCGCCGGAATTGTCAGCAGCAGCAGGTGAAGCTGCTTGCGACGAGCCAGCACAAAATAGTTCAGCGGACCAATCACGACGGCGAAGATCGTGATCAGCACCAGGAACATCACGACCGGAACGCCGCCGATGCCCGGAATGAGAAAGAGAAAGAAGTCACCCGTTCCAATGCGAGCCGACTCGCCATGTCGTTTGCCCCAATCCCAGCGCGACGTGCCCCCAATGGACTTCAGCAACCAGAACCAATCCTGAGCTGTTCCCGGAAATGGTTCACCGCGAAACAGGACCAGCTTGCCGAATCCCACATCGGATACGCGGAACGGCATCACTTCGCGCGGCCAATCACTGGGCGAAGTCGCGGGGGAACCGATGGAGATCGTGCCTCCACTGAGATCCTGATGCACGATCTGGGCGACGTTTCGGTTTTCGAGCTTCGGTTCGGTCCACGACCAAATGCTGGCCGAGATCGAATCGCCGGCGAACAACTTGGCAGCGGTGCCAATTGCGGACTCCGGATCACCAGCGGCCGTCACAAGCAACGTGCCTCCACAACGAGTCCATTGAATCAGCGCCGCGCGAGTCCCTTTCGGGAGCTTGGTCAATTCGTCGAGCGAGATCGAAACGATGTCGAGGCCGCTGTAGTCGATCCACGAACTCGGCAATGAGCTGCGGGGCAGCGCGAGACAATTCGAACTGCGTGAGCCTCCATAATGAGTGACACCACTGGTGGCTCCGGTGGTGCCACCGCCCGTGTGACGAAAGGTCGTCGCACCATCCTCGAACGCGAGCATGTCCACGACGCCAGGAGCGACCACAAGCAAGCCTGGCCGGCCAACCTCTGCCACGTTGGCTTCGGGAAGACTGATGGGACGATTCATTTTGTCCAAGAGACTGCCCGACTGCTCGACCCGAAACTCGGCAGTGGTCGAGTAGTTGACCATCGGCACCGGCAACGTGACGTTCAACTCCGCATTCTGCGGAACATCGAGTGAGTGTCGCACACCGACGATCGGCTGGTACGACTTGGCGATGCGAAATGTCAGCGTGCGCGACGGCCCGCGATTCACGACGCGAACTCGCACCGGACAGTATCCTCCCTGCCCACAACCGACCCAGCGTGAATCAACATCCACCTGCAAGTCATGGCCGTTTAGCGAAAACGTGTCACCCGAAGCCATCGCTTTCGGAGCGGCCACCATCAACGAAGCGAAGAGGGCGATGAGGAATGACGACTGACGAATGACGAATGAATAACGAAGTCCGAAGGACGAACATGGGCGTCGTCCCAAACATTCCAACCGACGTTCTTCGCGCTTCGTCATTCGGACTTCTTTCGTCATTCGTCATTCAGAATTCGTCATTCCGCTGGTCATGCTCTCACATCCGCCGGCATCTGATGGGCAACCTCCGCGACGCGGCTGATCAGCAGATCGACCATCTTGGCCGGCGTCCAACCTTCGAGACGGGCGGAATAATCCAAAATCAGCCGATGTCCGAGCACACACGGAGCAACCTTCTGGACTTCGTGAAATCCCACGTTCGGCTTGCCGGCCAAGAGCGCGGCCGCGCGACTGGTGTTCGCCAGCGCGATCGCGGCGCGCGGCGACGCTCCGTACTTCACGAACTTCTTGACCTCGTCGGGCGAGTCCGGCCGTTGCGGATGCGTGGCTGTGACCAGTCGCGCGATGTAATTCGAGACCGCATCGGGAAGGTGAACTCGGTCGGTCAGATCGAATAGCCGAGAGAGATCGGTGCCCGACATGACTTCGGCCAGTGCCGGTGGCTGCCCTCGTTTCCGAGTGCTGATGATCTGCTGCAACGTCTCACTGCTGACGCCATGCACGTTGATCTTGAACGTGAAGCGATCGACTTGAGCTTCGGGCAGCGGGTACGTCCCTTCCAACTCGATCGGGTTCTGAGTCGCCAGCACGAAGAACGGCTGCGGCAACGGGTGCGTTTCACCCATCACCGTCACGCGGTGTTCCTGCATCGCTTCCAGCAATGCGGACTGCGTCTTCGGTGTCGCGCGATTGATTTCATCCGCCAGCACCA
>CAZILR010000456.1:0-5094 GCA_964539995.1 uncultured Planctomyces sp. | reverse complement strand
ACGCGATCCTTTCCAACCGAGTCGCTCACGCGTACCTCTTCACCGGTGCTCGCGGAGTCGGCAAGACCTCGACGGCCCGCATTCTCGCCAAAGCCTTGAACTGTCCGAACGCCGTCGATGGAACGCCCTGCAATCACTGTGAAATCTGCGAGAACATCGCCGCCGGGCGCGACGTGGATGTGCTGGAAATCGACGGCGCTTCCAATCGAGGCATCGACGACATCCGGCAACTGCGAGCCAACGTCAGCGTCAAGTCGATGCGGACGAAATACAAAATCTACATCATTGACGAAGTCCACATGCTGACGAAGGAGGCATTCAACGCGCTCCTCAAGACGCTCGAAGAGCCGCCGCCGAACGTCAAATTTGTCTTCTGCACGACCGAGCCGAACAAAGTTCCCGACACGATCCTGTCGCGCTGCCAACGCTTCGACTTCGGCACGATTGCACTGCCGCAAATCATCGAGCGTCTCGCCGACATCGCAAAGTCGGAGAACATGGAAGTCGAACCCGCCGCGCTGGAATTGGTCGCTCGCCGAGCCGCCGGTTCGATGCGCGACAGTCAGTCGTTGTTCGATCAGCTTCTTGCGAGCGCGGACAAACGGATCACGGCGGCCGAGGTGCATCGTCTTCTCGGAACCGCCAGCGACGAGCGGCTGATCGAACTGTTCGCCTCGATCATCGGTCGGGAGCGAAGTCGAACGCTCTCACTGCTCGGCCAGGCGTTGTCGGAAGGTGCCCAGCTCGGCGAGTTCGCCGATCAAATTTTGAATTATCTCCGCGACCTGATGGTGCTCGCGGCCGAGGCGACCAACGTGCCGCTGCTGAGCGTTTCGGAAACCAACCACTCGGCGCTACTCAAGCAAGCTCAGACGTGGGGACTCAACACGATCGTCGCCGCGTTGCAGATCGTTTCGGAAGCGAAGCTCAAGATGCAGCGGGCGACGTTCGGCCGTGCGCTGGTTGAACTCGCGTTGATCCGCCTGACGCTGCTTGAACAACTGCAATCGCTGGATGCGCTGCTGACTGAGTTGGCGACGTCACCGACAGGCCGGACGCTCGCGCTGGCCTCCGCACCGGTTGCAGAATCGGAAAAAAAAAAGCCTGAGCCAGTGACTCCTGAGCCAGCCGGCGAAAGCCGGAGGATGGGCACTCCTGCCCCTCCGGTCGAAGGTTCAGACGCGGTCCAGAAATCGCATGTGGCTGAGGCATCTGAGGGGACGGGCAGGAGTGCCCATCCTCCGGCTCAGCCCGTCGCCGAGACGGCTCCGCCACCGGCTTTGTCCCAGAGCCCAGCCGCCTCAGAAGCTGTTTCGCCTCCGTCAAGCGGGGACTTTCAGGCCGGGTCGGAATCCGCATTTTGGGCGCAAGTCCTTTCCGAAGTTGGCGATGATGTCGGTAATGCTCTCCGAAAGGCTAGCCGTATCGCAATTCGTGGGCCAAACCGCCTGGAAGTTGAGTTTCCCAAGAGCTACCTTTTCGCCAAGTCGCTCGCCGAGCAACCGGAAGCTCGCCAAAAGCTGGATTCGGTGGTCGCTCGGCTGGCCGCTCGGCCGGTTCAGGTGGTCTTCGGATTCTCGGACGAGCCGGCTCAGAACGGGGATTCCGTTCAGGTTCCGAAGCCGACCCGGCGGATGGACACCTCAACCGACGGTGACCCCTATGTCGAGAAGGCGATTGAACTGTTCAACGCCAAAGTGATGAAAAAGGAAAGCCTGGCCCGGCCTTCAGGCCAGGAAACGTGAGCCGCCCGCAAGGGCGGATTGAGCCATGTTCAAAGGACTCGCCAATCTCGCCCAAATCATGAAACAGGCCCAAGAGGCTCAGTCCCGGATGGGCGAGCTGAAAGAGCGGCTCGGCCGGCTGACGGTCGAAGGGGCGGCGGGGGGCGGGCTGGTCAAAGTCGAGATGAACGGGCAGCAAGAAGTGCTCGGCTGTCGGATCGACGAATCCCTGCTGCGGCCGGAAGACCGCGAGATGCTCGAAGACTTGGTCGTCGCCGCGACCAACGAAGCGTTGCGGAAAGTCAAAGAAGCGGCGGCCGGCGAGTTCTCGCAATTAGCCGGAGGCATGGACCTCGGCGCGATGAAAGACATGCTCGGCGGGTTGGGTGGATAATGGCCAAGCAAATGTTTGAACCTGAAAAGCATCCGTTCGGGCCGGCGGTCGGCCGGCTGGTCGATCAGTTCGCGCGCTTGCCGGGGATCGGACGAAAGTCAGCCGAGCGGCTCGCTCAGCATGTGCTGATGACCGACGAAGGCGAAGCCCTCGAACTGGCGGACTCGATCCGAGCGGTTAAGACGCGCGTCCGCCCGTGCCGCGAGTGCTTCAATCTGACCGAGACCGAACTCTGCAACATCTGTCGCGACACGCGCCGCGATCATCAGGTGCTCTGCATTGTCGAGCAACCGCGCGACGTGCTGGTCATCGAAGGCTCGCATGCGTTTGATGGTTGCTACCACGTCCTGCAAGGCCGCCTCTCGCCGCTGGAGGGGATCGGGCCGGAACAGCTCACAATCGACGCGCTCGTCCGACGCATCCGCCGCGACGGCGTGACCGAGTTGGTCATGGCCACTAATCCGACTCTTGAGGGTGATGGCACCGCGTTGTTTATTAGCAACGTCCTGGCGAACGATTCGGTGAAGATCACACGACTCGCTCGCGGGATCGCCACCGGGAGCGTGCTAGAGTTCGCCAACAAAGAAATGCTCGCCGATGCCATGCGCGGCCGGCAGAGTTTTTGAAGTAGATCGTCTCCGTCATGCACATGAACTTCTCACAACAGATGCGGATGAGCCAGCAGATGAAGCTGGCACCGCGGATGATCCAGTCGATGGAGATTCTGCAACTTCCGCTGATGGAGTTGCAGGAGCGCATCGACCAGGAGATGAGTGAGAATCCGACGCTGTTGGCCGACGCTGACTTGGACGGGGAATCGGACACCGAACGCAACATCGAGATCGCCAAGGCAAAAGAAGAAGCGACCGAGACCCCAGTCGAGGCTCGCGAGCTGAAAGTCGAGGACAACAGCAACAATGAGGCGGACTTCGAGCGTCTCCTCGAAATGCACGAGAACTGGAACGACGACAGCTTCCACTCCGAATCACGAGTCTCCTCTGGCCGTATTTCCGAGGACGGCGAACGCCATCTCGATCAGATGGCCAGCATCCAGGAAGACGAGCCGACGTTGATCGAGCACCTGCTCGAACAATTTCATTTCTACGACCTCTCGCCGGAGTGGCGCGAATTCGGCGATTACCTGATCTACAACCTCGACGCGGATGGCCGTCTGCAAAGTTCATTGCCAGAACTGGCACAAGTCTTCGGCCATCAGATCACCAACGACGACGCGCTGAAGGTCTTGCAGCTCATCCAAAAGCTCGATCCACCCGGCGTCGCGGCCCGCGATGTCAAAGAGAGTCTGCTACTGCAAGTGACCGATGACATGCCGTTGCGCGACGTCGTCATCACGATCATCACGTCGCACTTCGAGGACTTGGCTGAGAACCGCCTGCCGGTCATCGAACGCAAAACAGGCTACTCGATCGACATGATCAAGATGGCCCGTGAAGAAATGCGTGAGCGACTCGACCCGCATCCCGGCCGCCGCTTCAAGCATGTCCCGGTGCAAACCGTGACGCCGGACGTGTTCCTCGAACAAGACGATCACGGCAAGTATGCCGTGCGGCTTTCGAGAGAAACGCTGCCGCAATTGCGGATCAGCCGCAAATATATCGACATGCTCCGCAACGGCTGCGACGCGACGACCAAAGAATTCGTCAAACGAAAAATCGAATCGGCGAAGTGGCTGATCGAATCCATCGAGCAGCGTCACAACACGCTCAAGCGAGTTGCTCAGGCGATCGTGGATCGGCAAACCGAGTTTCTCGATAAAGGGCCAGAGTTCATCGCACCGCTGAAGATGCAGCAGATCGCGGACGTGGTCGGCGTACACGTCACCACCGTCTCGCGAGCCGTCGATGACAAGTGGATTCAAACGCCTCGCGGCCTGTTCCCACTGAAACGCTTCTTCGGTGGAGGCACAAAATCCGAAGACGGCGAGGAAGATGTCGCCTGGGCCGTCGTCCGCATCAAGCTGCAAGAGGTCATCGACAAGGAAGACAAAGACGATCCGCTCAGCGACGACGCGCTCGTCGAGGAAATGAAAAAACTCGGCTACAACCTCGCCCGCCGCACGGTCACGAAGTACCGCAAGAAGCTCAACATCCCGTCGTCACGCCAGCGGCGGGTGTACTGATTTGTGGTGGATGCGTCTCGCATCCAACGGACGCGAGACGCGTCAGCCACGGCTCAGTGGTTGAACATGAACTCTTTTGAGTTCAGCAGCGTCCAGAGCAAGTCTTCGGCGGCAGGTCGTTTGTCCGACTCGCCTTCGAGATACTTCGTCGCCGTGTTGAGTTCATCGCTGCTCGGCAGGCGTGACAGCGAGCCGAGGTACAACTCCTCAATCAAATCCTTGAGCGGACGGCGGTCCTTCTCTGGCACGGCGAAGAACTTGCCGATCCTTCCGTCGCCGCTGGCGAGCTTGTTTTCGATCTCGTCCGAGTTCGACAGCAGCAACACTTGAGCCAGCGTCGCGCCGGGCGAGCGTTCGCATTCGCACGCTGTGACTCGCTTCGGACGGTCGAAGGCATCGAGGAAGTACGAGCCAAAGTTCTCATGTGGCAAGTCAATCGCTCGCGCGGAGGTTCCCACGCCGTTGAAGCGATCGCGCACTCCGGTCGCTTGGTTTACCGAATCGAGGAAGACCGCGCAGGCCGCAAAGGCCGAACTGGAATGGTGGGTCCGCCGCAGAACGCCGGGCAAGAACACCGTCGAGCATGTGGGCAGCTCGATAGCCAGACTCTACACGATCCTTTACGGCAGAACGAACGACCGGATCAAGCGGAGGATTCAGGTCGTTCTCGAACCTCATAAGAATCCCTTTCTTGAGTTCCGGCAGGACCTTCAGGGAGTACATGACTCCCACAGGATTGTCAGTTGCATACGCTTCGAACATGAGCGTGTTGGCGTTGAACTTGGAGTCGAAAACCCACGTCTTTTGATCAGGGGATGCTCTCTTAACGATTCCCC
>CAZILR010000455.1:0-5103 GCA_964539995.1 uncultured Planctomyces sp. | reverse complement strand
AGTGCGGCTGAACAACCCGGAGTTCTCTGCGCACCAAGCTTTGGCAAAAAACCTCGACCCGCGCGATCCCGCCAGCTACTCGCAGTTCAAAGGCCAAGAGTTCGCTCAAGATCGGATCATGGAGCAGGCGTTGAAGTTCGTCCGCGACAACCGCGAGCGGCCGTTCTTCTTGTACGTTCCGAGCACGATCCCGCACGTCGCGATCCAAGTCCCCGATGACTCGCTGAGCGAGTACCTCGGCCAATTCGAGGAAACGCCGTACGTCGGCAACAAAGGCTACCTGCCGCACCGCACTCCGCGAGCCGCCTTCGCCGCGATGATCACTCGACTGGACCGCGACGTGGGACGCATCGTCGCGTTGGTGCGCGAACTCGGTTTGGAAGAGAACACGCTGTTTGTTTTCTCGTCCGACAACGGCCCGCTCGATCATGCCTATCAAGGCTACGCCGGCACCGACGGACGGTTCTTCAACTCCGCCGGCCCGCTGCGCGGCCAGAAAGGTTCGCTGTACGAAGGAGGCTTCCGAGTCCCGACGATCGCTCGCTGGAAAGGAAAGATTCCCGCCGGGACAACGCGTGAACGAGTCAGTGGATTTGAAGACTGGCTGCCGACGCTGCTCGAAGTCGCCGGAGCGAAGGACTCGGTTCCGAAGGACATCGACGGCATCAGCCTCTGGCCGACTCTGCGCGGCGAATCACAGCCGGAGCGTCCGTTTCTCTACCGCGAATTCCCCTCTTACGGCGGCCAGCAGATCGTCCGCATCGGTGACTGGAAGGGAGTTCGGCAGAACCTCAAGCCAAACGCCAAGGGGAAAGAACCGTCGCTCAAAATCGAACTCTACAACTTGAAGGTCGACATCGCCGAAACGAAAGACGTCGCGGCCGAACATCCCGACATCATCGCCCAGATGGAAAAGCTGATGCGCGAACAGCACACGCCGTCGGCCGAGTTCCCGCTGCCGGTGCTCGACAGATTGATTGCACGATGATGGTCTCAACGTAGCCATCACGCTCCTGCGTGATGAGCCTTCGGCCGTCTGACGTCCAATCGCCAACGCCTATCCAGCACCATTGAGGTTCAACTGCGCAAGGCTCGTCACGCGGAGCGGTGACGGCTACGTTGTCGAACCGCTCGGTTCCAGCCATTGCAAGATCGGCGTCGTCGCAATTGTCGTCACCAAGGCCATCAGGACCATCATCGCGAACAGCGTTGGTGAAATGACTCCGAGGTCGAGGCCGATGTTGAGCACGATTAGCTCCATCAGCCCGCGAGTGTTCATCAAAATGCCGAGCGACGCGGAAGTTCGCCAGTCGATGCCTGTCAGCCTCGCTGCGATCACGGTGCCGCCGAATTTTCCGGCCGTCGCAACCACGATGATCACAATGCAGATCAACCACTCGGTGCCGCCGCTGACCAGTCCGATTTGCGTACGCATTCCGGTGTAGGCGAAGAACGCCGGCAGCAGCAGAATCGTGACGACGTCCTCCAGCTTGTGCCGGAACGCGAGAGCCACCGCGCTGTCATGCGGGATCACGGCTCCCAACAGGAACGCTCCGAAGACCGCGTGAATGCCAATCGCCTCGGTGATGAGCGACGAGACCAACAAACCGACCAGCACCCACGCTGTCACACCGGGCGTCAGTCGTGATTCGTCCGTCTCGCACAGCCAACGCTTCGCCCAAGTTCGCACGACGACAAACATCATCACGATGTAGCCCACGGCCAGCGCCACGGTTGTCAGCGCTCCGGCCAATTCCGACTGAGCCACTCCGACCACGAAGGCCAACAGACACCACGCCGTCACGTCATCGGCCGCTGCACAACTCAGCGCGATCACTCCCAACTCGGTTCGCTCCATGCCGCGATCCGTCAGAATGCGAGCCAGCACCGGAAACGCGGTGATCGCCATCGCCGCTCCCATGAACAACGCAAAGCTGGTGAAGGGGACTCCGACTGGAGCCAGCCGCGAGTACAACCACAACGCCAACCCGCTTCCCAACAGAAACGGCAACACGATGCTGGCGTGAGAAATGGCAACCGTCGTGTGAGCTCGCGAGCGGAGCAACTCCGCGTTGAGTTCCAGCCCGACCAGAAACATGTAGAGAATCACGCCAAGCTGAGCGATCACTCCCAGGAACGGCGCAACCGAAGCCGGCAATACGAACGCCATCGCCTCCGGAGAAATTCGGCCGAGAAACGACGGCCCCAACAGAATCCCCGCCACGACCTCGCCAATCACTCGCGGCTGATGTACTCGCTGAAACACCGATCCGAGCAACCGGCCGGTGATGATGATGGCCACCAACGCACCAAGCAGATGCGGCAGCGTCTCCACTTTCGGTTTCAGAACCACCGAAGTCTCGACCGACAACACTGGCAGCGCGACATCAGACTTCTCGCCAATCCAGCGAATCACCAGAAACAGTCCGATGGCTGCCAACAACATCAGCGTGTAGCCAACCGCGAGCCGCCAAGGACGAGAATCTGGTGTCACTTGAGATGCCAACTGGTCGTTGCTCATCGTTCAACCTTCGCCACAACTACGGCCGCGCTCCATCCGGCAAGAACAGTTCGTTGACCTTGTTCGCCGCGACTTCGAGCGGTGTGCCCGAATCCCACTTATTGGGAGCGAGCTTTCCCTCTCGGTAGAGCGATTCCATCGGCTCCCACACGACATCAACCTTGTCGGTGAACAAGTCCCCGATCAGCAGGTCCGTCACCTTCCCCTTGAGGTGCGGAAAATTCTTCACGAAGTGACCGAAGCTGAAGCCGTCGTAGTACTCACAGACCAGCCGACGCATCCGGTCGATGCCTTGGTTGAGCGCCGGCGTCCATTTGCCGAGCTGCGCGGCCGACGTGTCTCCGGATTGCAGACCTTCGACGATCGCATCCGCCGCCATCTCGCCAGACTTCAACGCCAACAGCACGCCCGACGAATACAGCGGGTCGAGAAATCCAAACGCATCGCCAACCGTCACCCAGCCATCGCCGGCCCCTTGAGTCGCTCGGTACGAGTAATCCTTCGTCGCGAAGTACCCGGTGATCCGTTTCGCACCCGCGATTCGCCTTTGCACGTCGGGGCACTTTTCGACTTCTTCGAGATACGTCTGCTCGTGAGAACCGCGCCCCTTGAACAAGTAATCGAACGGCCCGACGACTCCCAAGCTCACTCGATTGTCGTGCAACGGGATGTTCCAGAACCAACCTTGTTTGTTCGGCGTTTGAATGACGATCGTGGCCCCTTCGTCTCGGCCGGTGTCTCGGAATGCTCCCTCCCAGTACGTCCAGATCGCTCCTTTGTTGAGCACGGGATCCCAGACTCGCAGCTTGAACTTGTTCTGCAACAGCCCGCTCTGCCCGCTGGCATCGACGACGACTTTCGCTCGAACCTCACACTGAGTTCCGCCGGCCTCTTGAATCTTCACGCCGACCGCGCGGTCTCCCTCGAAAATCACGTCGAGCACTCGCACGCCCTCATGAGCTTCGACGCCGTGCTCGCGAGCGTTGTTGAGCATCATCAAATCGAATTCGCTGCGAACCACCTGCCATGTCTGCGAGCATTCGTGTGGCTTGTTGTCCCAAAAATAGAACGGAGCCGACAACTTCCCCGCCGCATTGACGAACTGGACGCTGTGCTTTTTGATGAAACGACTCGCCTTCATTTTCGGCAACATGTTGAGCCGTTCGAGCACCCAATACGTCTCCGGAATCAGCGACTCGCCGATGTGGAACCGTGGGAACTTCTCACGCTCGAAGAGTTGCACGCGATGGCCCTTTTGAGCGATCAACGTCGAAGCGGTCGAGCCAGCCGGCCCGCCGCCAATCACAATCACATCGGTTTCGCGAACACTGACCATGATGCTCCTCCAGAGTTACAGCCAACTACTTTCTTCTTCTTCGTGCGGGTCACGAGCCTCCCGCAGCAACGCACACAGTTGCTTCAAATCCGCCGCGGTCATGTGCCCAAGCTGTCGAGCATGGCACTCTTGCAACGGCACCGAGATTTCACTCAACAACGACAACCCAGCCTCGGTGATGCCGATCCGGACGACTCGGCGATTCTCCGCCGGACGATCGCGAACAATCAGGCCGCGATCCTCCAGCTTATCCAACATGCGCGTGATGTCGGGCGCGCGAGACACCAAACGCTCGGCCAACGTCAACGTCGGCAACGTGTCTGGGTGAACCGCACGCAGCAGTCGCAGCACGTTGTACTGCTGAGGTGTCAGTTCAAACTGGCCGAATAGCTCGTCTTCTTGAATCCGCAGGCGATCGTACGTCCGCCACAGATTCAAAAAGACTTCTTGTTCGAGCGAGTCGAACCGCGTCGCTCGCCGAGTCAATTTCACACGAGTCATGGACATGCCGCCCACGATAGCCCTCCAGACGATAGTTGTCCAGACAACTATCGTCTGGCCTTTTATCGGCCGGTGCCACAGGTTTCAGGAATTTGTTGTCCTTTTTTCGGTGGCGGCCTGGAGGACTGCCCGAAAGAATGCCGCCGCGAACGAATTCGCCCCTGCCCTTTCACTCTCGCAGGAATGCCATGCCCGACACGGAATTACTGATGTTTGCGGATGCCTCGCAAAATCTGCGCACACTCCCGTCCCGGCACGAGATGGAGCAAGCGATGCTCGCTGGCGACTCCAGCTACGTCGGCGTGTTTGTCGTGGCCGTTAAAACGACCGGCATTTTCTGTTTGCCGTCGTGCCGACCTCCGCGACGGCCGCTGCCGGAGAATGTCGAGTTCTTCGGGACGGTTCGCGAGGCGTTGTTCGCGGGCTATCGCGCCTGCAAGCTCTGCCGGCCGCTCGAACTGGAAGGAGGACAACCGGCGTGGGTCGAGCGGTTGATGGCCCGCGTCGAGCAGGCTCCGCACGAACGAGTTCAAGCCAGCGATCTGCGGGAACTCGGACTCAGCCCTGAGCGGGTGCGACGCTGGTTTCAGCGACGCTACGGGATGACCTTCGCCGCTTGGTGTCGCAGCCGGCGGCTGTCGGAAGCGTTCACTCGCATTCGGGAAGGTGCCGCTTTGGACGACGTCGCGTTGGAACATGGCTACGCCTCGCACAGCGGATTTCGCGAGGCGTTCGGACAAACATT
>CAZILR010000454.1:0-5124 GCA_964539995.1 uncultured Planctomyces sp. | reverse complement strand
GTCGAGGCCGACGAACTTGTGATCGTCATCGACTTTGATTTTCGACTTGATCGTGTCCACCGCCGACAAGTTGCGCAGACTGCTGTTGAGGTTCTCGCCGAAGGCGTCTCCCATCGCGACCAGTTCGACGTTCGGGTCCGCCGACAATGCCTCGCGAGCCGCTCCCGAACCGCGACCGCCGCAACCGACGAGGCCGATCTTCAGCTTGTCGCTGCCAGCGGCGTAGGCTCGCGGAGCAATCGACGCGATCACCGTCGGAATCGTGACGGCGGCGGCTCCGGCCTTGAGGAAATCGCGGCGAGACGATGAGGAGTTGGAATCGGCGGCTTGTGGGGCAGTGGTTGGCAGAGTCATCGGGCAGGTCTCCACGAAACGCAGTGAGGTTGTTGCCAGGCGGGTTGAACCGGATTGGAATGTTATCAAAGCCGACCAACGACTTTCGAGCCAGCAGGTCTCGCGACTTCTGTGTTGCCGAACGCCGCGCTGCTTGCCGATAATCTTCGCATCCGTGACGGCTGATTGAATTTCGAGGAGCGAGCATGCTTGATCTGCTTGGCGATCCGCTGCGAATGCGGCGACTGATGACTCGGCGAGATACGTTGCGAGCCGGGTTTCTCGGCCTCGGCGGTTTGACGCTGGCGGATTTGCTGCGACTGCGAGCATCGGCGTCTCCGAGTGCGATCGCCGAGACGAAGGATACGGCGGTCATTCTGCTCTTCGTGCATGGCGGGCCGAGCCATCTCGAAACGTATGACATGAAGCCGCAGGCTCCCAGCGACATTCGCGGGCCGTTCTCGCCAATTCGGACAAACCTTTCCGGCCTGGATGTCTGCGAGTTGCTGCCACGGCATGCTCAGATCGCCGACAAGTTCACGATCCTGCGTTCGGTCAGCCACGATCAGTCGAACCACTTCGAGGGACATGCACGGTTCTTGTCCGGCTACGGCCAGTTCAAGGCGGGAACGAGCGAGTCGCATCATCCGATGGTCGGAGCGGTCGTGAATCGCGTCCTCGAAAACAAACATCGTGGGATGCCTGCAGCCGTAGCGATCAACGGCGTGTGCCTGAATGGCCCGGATTACAGCCCGGCGATCGCTCAGGGATATTGGAGTTCGCAGTACCGCGTGCCGATCTGCAACTTTCATCTGCGAGATTCGCACCTGACGACAGACTCGCGGCGGTTGCAAGATCGGCTGGCCGTGCAGCGCGGGTTCGATCAGCTGCGCCGCGATCTCGATCAAGGCGGAGCGATGGACGCGCTCGATTCGTTCAATCGCCGAGCCATCGACATTCTCACGACCGGCAAGGCTCAAAAGGCGTTCGACATTTCGCAGGAAGACCCGAAGCTGCGCGACAAATACGGCGACGACTACTTCGGCCGCGAGTGCTTATTGGCTCGGCGGCTGGTTGAATCGGGAGTCAGCTTCGTTTCGATCCGAGTCCCTGGCAGTGGGCCGAACTCAAAGGCTCACGACTGGGACGATCACGCCGTCAACTGGGACATGCCGACCGCGATGGTCGCTCGCTCGCCGCGATACGATCACGTCGTCACGACGCTGATCGAAGACCTGTTTGACCGTGGCCTCGACAAGAAAGTGCTGCTGATCGTCACTGGCGAGTTCGGTCGCACTCCGCGACTCGAATTCAAAGACGGCCGCATCGGCCGCGATCACTACCCCGGAGCCATGTCGATCCTCGTTAGCGGCGGCGGAATGCCGATGGGCCAAGTCCTCGGCCAAACCAACCGCTTCGGCGAGCACCCCGTCGATCTGCAACACGACCCGCACGACATCCTCGCCACGATCTACAAACACCTCGGCATCGACCACACCCAAGAATTCCTCGATCCCCAAGGGCGACCTATTCCGCTGACTCGCGGGACGCCGATTCGGGAATTGATTTGAAAACTGAGAACCAAATCATGTCTTTGATGATTCTCGCAGAGGCAACGGAGAAGACCGAAGGCCTCGACGCTGTGCAACTCTTTACCATCATTTTCATTTCGATGATCTTCATTTTGACGATTCCGTTTTTTGTCGTCGTGTTTCGGAAGGCGTTCAAGATGTCCGATAAGCAGATGCAATACCTTCAACGACAATGCGAGCACATGGACGCGACCGAACGCCACATGGCCACAGTTGACCGAACGCTGACTCAAGTCCTTGAAGAACTCAAACGCCGCCCGCTTTCGTGAGATCGAAACTGGTGATCGTTCTGAACGGATCGAAGAGCGGGATCGCGTTCTTTCTGGGAATCCTTCCGCGTAGCATCCGTCCGCGTTTGAGATCGCACCTTAGTCCCCTAGTTCGAGAAGTATCCGCACATGTCGTCCAAGCCTGTCAGCAACGAAACTTTGCTTCAACAATTGCGCTGGCGGTACGCCGTCAAGAAGTTTGATCCGGCTCACACAATCTCGGCTGAGGACTGGCACACGCTGGAGCAGGCATTGGTGCTGACTCCGTCGTCGTTTGGGTTGCAGCCGTGGCGGTTTGTGGTCATCACGGATCAGGCGACGAAGGATAAGCTGGTGCCGATTTCGTGGGGGCAGCGACAGGTCGCGGAGGCTTCGCATGTGGTGGTCTTTGCCGTGCGGCATCCGCTGACTGAATCGGACGTTGATCGTCACATCGCACGAACGGCGGAGGTTCATGGCAAGCCGGTCGAGTCGTTGGCCGGGTTCAAGAAGATGTTGATGAAGTCGCTCGTGCCGCCTCCCGACGGTTTCGACATTCATCATTGGGCGGGATTGCAAGCCTACATCGCCCTCGGAAATTTCATGACGGCCGCCGCGATGCTGGGGATTGATACTTGTCCGATGGAGGGGATCGTCCCCGAAAAATACGACGAACTGCTCGGCCTGCCGAGCGAAGGGTACGGCACGGTCGTCGTCGGAGTCGCGGGCTATCGAGCGGCAGACGACAAGTACGCCACGCTTCCGAAAGTTCGATTTCTCGCCGAGGACGTCGTGCGCCGGATCGGCGAGTGATCTTCGCGATGTGAAGCTTTGCCGCGAAATCCACTCGATCCGCTCAGCGAGACTTTGCTTCGGGCTTTGCGCCAACTGGTCGAGCACAGGACAGTTCCCGTCATCGTGCGATTGTTGCCGCACCGATTTTATGAAGACGTGCCAATCGGCATGGTTCACGAAGGCAGACGATTCGGCCACTGGCCGGCTCGCGGGGGACTTGCGCTATGACTTCATCGCCGCTTCCGGCGGATACAGCCCCTGTGACCTCGGACAAAAGTGTCCCGAATTCTGGTTTGTGCGTTCTGCGGTTGTTGCCGCTGGCGGCCGTTGCCTTGTTCGCCGGGCTTGGAGCGACGGTTTTGCTGGCTCGCGCCGGAGAAGTCCGCCTGATCGGATTCCTTCGTGCCGAGCAATCGGTGGTGTACGCGCCGCACTCCGGTCGCGTGGAAGCCGTGCAGGCTCGATCGGGTGAGGCAGTCAAGCCGCGACAATCGCTGATCCAGTTGACCGATGAATCGCTCAACCACGAGATCTCCACGAAGTCGCGCGAAGTCACGTCGTTACAAGCGGCTCTCGAACAATGCCGAGCCAAGGCCGAAGTCGAAATGAGTCTGCAACGCAAAGAGGTTGACGACGACCTGCTCCGCACGCGGTTAGAGGCGGCCAAATATCTCCGCGAGAGTTACGCCGCGAAGTTTGAGCATGTCACGCTGCGGAACCTCGCGAAGGAATCGGCCAACGGACGCTGGCTTGCAGCAAGTCCGGATTTTCTGAGCCAGCCGGAGCGGATCTTCAATTCGATGCCTGCCGAGCCGGTCGCTGTTCCCGATGAAATGCGGTTCAGCGCGGTCATGCGGCAAGAATTGGCTCGCAACTTGGCTGAGGTGAATAAAGCTCAGTCAGAATTTTGTGAGCATCACATCGCCGAGTTGGAGAAGCTCCGAAAGGATCTGCCCGAAATGATTCGCAAGGCGGCGGGCGTCGATGTCGCGGAAGCAAAACTGGCTCAAGCGACCGAGCAACTTGAAGCACTCAACAAGCAGAAGGCGGCGATGTCCGTCATGTCACCCGGACACGGCATTGTCGGATCGTACTCAAAGCATGTTGCCGATCCGGTGGGAGTCGGTGAGGCTCTGGTCACGATTCATGACCGCGAGCGGCCGTTCGTCGAAGTGGACGTCCCGTCGCGTGAAGTCATCAAGCTGCAAGTCGGACAGACTCTGCGTCTGGATTTCGCAGGAGTGGAACGCACCGGCCGAGTGGAGTTCATCTGCCCGCAAGCTCACAACCGTAATGGCGATGCCGACTCGTGGATCACCGTTCGCGTCAGCCCCGCCGGCAAGCTGTGGCCGGACGTCGCTATCGGCTCGGCCGTGGCCGTGCGGATGAAGTAGCGAACGTAGCCGTCTCGCTCCGCGTGACGAATGCCGAACGCTTCCACCGCGTCGATTGCGCGATCGACACTGCAAAACATTCCACGCTTGCTGCACGCTCAGCTTTCCTCTCGCGGAGCGAGAGAGCTACGTTGATGCGTTGCCGCGTTCCACGGCAACAACGTCGTCGATCGAGATCGCTTCGGACAGTTCGTGCCGCCCACTGTCTGGTGATGTTTCGCAGAGTAACCGCAGCTTGCCGTGTCGGCTTTCGCGGTTGTCGGGATAGCCATCGAAGATTCGGCCGTCGCGAGTCGTCACACGCACGAGATGCGTTTCTTCGATGCCCGGCAAGCCTTCGCAAACGAGTGCGGGGAAGCGGCTCCAGGCCCACGCCCACAAAGTCCCCTGCGGATCAACTTGTCCCGCGATGTTCGTCCAGTCTTGTTCGGCCTGGAATAACTCTTTCCAGGGCGCGGCGAGGCACCACGGCTTGAGAACGTCCTCCAGCCATTGCTGACGAGAAGCGACAAGTTCGGCAAAGGTGAAGTGCATAAATCTGTACCGCGACGGTCAGGGCGCGACCAATTCGGGCCGCTCCCTGACGGTCGCGGTACGGCATCTCGATGCGAATCGGGAATCAACTACTTCCGAGCCAGTTTGTGCTTGAGCGGCAGCCAAGCACCGTTCTCTTGGCTGCTGGCCACGCATTGCTGAATGAAGTACATCCCCTCGACGCCGTCGTTCACGTTCGGGTAGATCGTGTTGACCTTCTCCCAAGTG
>CAZILR010000453.1:4811-5124 GCA_964539995.1 uncultured Planctomyces sp. | reverse complement strand
GCCGCAGGTGCAGATTTGGGACAACAATCAACCGAGCTTGCACAGCGCTCCCGACCGCAACCCGAATCGAGGTTCCGGCGGGCTGTTCAACAACCTGCCGCGAACGCCCGGTCGCGATCCGCTGATCGTCGCCGACAAACCGTTCGGCGAATGGAATTCGTTCCGCATTCGGCAAATCGGAGCGAGAACGTGGGTGTGGCTCAACGAGAAGCTCGTTGTTGATGATGCCGTGATGCAGAACTACGCGGCTCGCGACAAGCCGTTACCGGCCAAAGGGCCGATACATTTGAAAACTCACGCCGGCGAGATTCGC
>CAZILR010000453.1:0-4801 GCA_964539995.1 uncultured Planctomyces sp. | reverse complement strand
GAAACATTTTCGTGCGTGACATCGGACCCGACGAAGCCGCGAATTCGCTCGCCGAAGCGGATGCGAAATTGAAGACGACGCTCGCCGACAGAGTCTTGATCGAACGGGGCGTCCGCTACCTCGCCGACGGCCGCGACGAGAAAGCGGACTTGTACGTCCCGCTGAATCGCGCCGCCGACGTTCGCTCGCCTGCGGTCGTCATCATTCACGGCGGAGGCTGGACTGGCGGCAAGCGTGACGCCGGTCGCGAACTCAACATCGGCACGACGCTGGCGCTCAACGGCTACATCGGCATGAGCATCGACTATCTGCTGGCGACGGATGACAAACCATCGTGGCCGACGAACATTCACGACTGCAAGACCGCCGTGCGCTGGCTGCGAGTGAACGCCAAGCGGCTGCAAATCGATCCCGATCACATCGGCGTCATCGGTGGTTCGGCCGGCGGGCATCTGACGTCGCTGCTGGCCTTGACCGGTCCGGCCGACGGACTCGATCCGACCGAACCGTGGGGCGAGTTTTCTTGTTCGGTGCAGTGCGCCGTTCCGATGTACGGAGCCGGCGAAGTCCGCGACAGCAAGAGCGCGAAGGCGATGCTCGGCAAGACACGCGACGAAGCGCCGGACCTCTACAAGCTGGCGTCGCCGATCACGCACGCTGATGCGAAAGACCCACCGTTTCTGATCCTGCATGGCACGGCCGACAAGACGGTCCCGGTCGAGCAATCCGAAATCCTCGCCGCCGCTTTGAAGAAGGCGGTTGTCGAACATGAACTGGTTCTCGTTCAGGACGCTCCGCACACGTTCGATCTGCAGCCCAAACAACAAGACCTTCGCCCGCTGGTCCTGGCGTTTCTCGACAAGCACTTGAAAGCCAAGAGCCGGTAGGTCGAAACCACACGATCGCGAAACTCCGCTTGCGAGGGAATTTTCGCGAGCCTCGCGGGCTCTTGGTTTCGCGCTGTTCCGCGCGAGGAGCAACCTATGCGGGAGCGATGTTGGCGTGACTTGGCGATTGCCTCATTCACTGGCCTTATGCTCGTCGGATGCGGCGCGAATGAATTCCGCAGCGAGACGACGCTGCACTCGGATGGCAGCGTCGAGCGTGCCATCTATCAGCTTCAAAGCGAAACTTCGGAGCCGGCGCAATCGCGCGAGTTGTGGCAGCAGACGACCTGGGCCGGTGAAATCCGCGCGAAGAATTGGATCGGCTCCATCCGAGATTTGCCGATCCGGGCCGAACCGGAAAAGAATGCGGATGGAGAAGCGAAAGCTCCGGCTTACTTCGCCGCCTGGGGGCGATTCGACTCAGTTGCGAAACTACCAGAGCATTTCGCGCGCGAGGTCGATGTCGGCGAGAAACGCTCAGTGAAGCTAACTCGACGGCACGAGCGGATCGATTACGGCTTCGTCGTCGAGCATCGCTGGAGCGAGCGGCTCAACGACATCGTGCGGCTGGACGATATGCGTCGCGCGCGTCGCGAACTGTTCGATCTGATGACCGAATTCGGCCTGGAGGTTTTGTCGGAACGGTTCAAGGAGACTCACGACTTGTCGCGATTGAAGACCTGGCTGCGCGACGACGGCTTTCCTTGGTTCGAGGATCTGGTTGATCTGTGGTACGAATGGGCCGCTGAACGCGGCACGCATCGCGGCAACCTGCCGCAGCACGAACGAGATGCCCAACGGCGGCTCGTCGAGCTGTGTGCTCGGCGCGGTTTGAAATTGCCGGAGCCTTCGGAGAAGTTCTTCGACGATCCTCGCAGCGGCGATGCCGTCAAGAAATTCGCGGCGGACAAGTTGCCTGAACTGATTCGACGGCGTGACGGCGAGCCGCTCGACAAATCGAAGACGCTCGAGATTCTGATCTGGCTGGGCTTGTCCGATCCCCCGGAGGATCGCGACGCCGAAAAAGAATCGCCGCTGGACGTCCTGGCGAATCGCGTCCTGGAACAGCGCTACGGCGGCCATGAGGCGTTTGGGGAACGCACGGCGAAACTCGCTTCGCGGATTCATGGTGCCTTCGGCTGGAAATGGATTCCGGAGCACTTTCATCACTCGCTGACGATGCCGGGATTGATCGTCGAGACCTCCGGCGAACTCGTCGCGGCGAACAAGACCGCGTGGAAGTTTGAATCGGGCGAGGCGTTTCCGTGGGGGTACGAGATGAGCTGTCGCTCGCTGGACGTCGACGAGAAGCGGCTGAAAGCGGTGCTCAAGTCGAATCCGTTGGAGACTCTGGCGGCTCGGCGCGATTTCGTTCGCGAACTCGCGGCCGACGCGAAACTGGCTGAGGCGATTCGCCTGTCGGCGCGAGATGGTACACTGAAACCGCTCGATGCGCATGCCGCCAGCGAGGAGCTTGATACCTCCGGTCGGTTGCGGCTGCAGCGCATCCGGAAATTGTTGAGACTCGATTCCCCTTGAGGTGTCCGATGTCCGTTCGCGGCTGTTCCCTGCCAGTTCTGATCTTGGTGGCTGCCGCGAATCTCGCAGCAGCGGCGGAGAAGCTCGACTTCAATCGCGACGTGCGGCCGATCCTGTCGGACAAGTGTTTCTTCTGTCACGGCCCGGACGACAAGCATCGCGAAGCGGACTTGCGGCTCGATCAAGCTCCGAAGCCGGGTGCCAAATCGGTCGTCGTCGCGGGCAAGCCGAATGACAGCGAGTTGATTCGACGCATCCTCTCGACTGACCCGGACGAGCAGATGCCTCCCGCGAAATCGGGCAAGGCGCTCACTGCCGCTGAGATCGCAACGCTGCGACGCTGGGTCGAGCAAGACGCGAAGTGGGCGACTCATTGGGCCTACGTCGCTCCGGTCAAACACGATCCGCCGCGCGTCACCGACGAGCGTTGGCCCACCAATTGGATCGATCGATTCATCTTGGCTCGGCTGGAACGCGAGCAACTCAAACCCGCACCGGATGCCGATCGACTCACGCTGTTGCGCCGGTTGAGTTTTGACTTGCGCGGCTTGCCGCCCTCACTCGCCGAGGCCGATGAGTTTCTCAAAGCGACGGAAAGTAGCCCTCACGTTCCACGTGAGGAGCCTTCCAAGTCAGATTCACGAAGGCTCCAAGAGCCTTCGGTCGCAAGAACCGGAAGGCTCATCACGCAGGAGCGTGATGGCGACTTTGACACCGCTTGGGAACGACTGGTGGATCAGTTTCTCGCCAGCGATGCCTTCGGCGAGCGCATGGCCGTCTGGTGGCTCGATCTCGTCCGGTACGCCGACACTGTTGGCTATCACGGCGATCAAGAACATCACATCTCGCCGTACCGCGATTGGGTCATCGACTCCTTCATCGACAACCTGCCGTTCGACCGATTCACACAGTCGCAGTTAGCCGGTGACTTGCTGCCAGAATCGGGCACAGATGACAAGATTGCGTCAGGGTACAACCGGTTGCTCCAAACGTCTCACGAAGGAGGTGTGCAGGCCAAAGAATATCTGGCGATGTACGCGGCCGACCGAGTTCGCAATCTGTCGGGAGTATGGCTTGGCGGGACAGTCGGCTGTGCTCAGTGTCACAACCACAAATTCGACCCGTACACGGCGAAGGATTTTTATTCGCTGGCCGCGTTCTTCGCGGACCTTGATGAAGCCGCGCACCTCAAGAAGGGAAGCGATGCGTCTCCGACCGTGCGAGCGCCGGAACTTCGAGCGCTCACGAAGCGCGAACGTGCCCGCGCGGAGAAGATGACCGTCGCTGAGCGAACCGCGTTCGAGAAGTCCGCTCGACTGACGATGATTTCTTCCGCAATCGAACCGCGTGAAATTCGCATCCTGCCGCGAGGCAACTGGCTCGACGACAGCGGTGAAGCCGTGCAATCCGCCGTGCCGGAGTTTCTCGGCCGACTCGATGTCGGTGGCCGACGCGCGACGCGACTCGACCTTGCGCGCTGGTTGACTGACTCGAAAAACGGCGTCGGTTTGCTCACCGCGCGAGTCATGGTCAATCGCTTTTGGATGCTGATGTTTGGCGAAGGCTTGTGTCGATCGCTCGAAGACTTCGGCGCTCAAGGCCAGTCGCCCGATCATCCGGAGTTGCTTGATCGCCTCGCCCACGAGTTCGTGGACAGCGGCTGGAACGTGAAACACGTCTTGAAACTAATCGCCATGAGCCGAGCGTATCGGGGAAGGGCTGAGGGGCGAGGGCTGAGGGGCGAGAGGAATGCAGAAGGCCAAACTCTTTCCGCCCTTGCCCCTCAGCTCTCAGCCCTCAGCCAACGCAGCTTCCGCCTGCCGGCCGAATTCATTCGCGACAACGCGCTGGCGATCAGCGGCCTGCTGGTCAACGAAGTTGGCGGGCCGAGCGTGCGGCCGTATCAGCCGGCCGGGTACTACAAGTACCTCAACTTTCCGAAGCGGGATTACGTTGCTGACAAAGACTCGAAGCAATGGCGTCGCGGCGTGTATGTGCATTGGCAGCGGCAATACCTGCATCCAATGTTCAAGGCGTTCGACGCTCCGCGCCGCGAGGAATGCACCGCCGCGCGACCTCGCTCGAACACTCCGCTCGCCGCGCTGGCGTTGCTCAACGATCCCACGTTCGTCGAAGCCGCCAAAGCCTTCGCCGCTCGCATCCTGAACGAAGGGGGCGACACCGACGAGTCACGCATCGCCTTCGCCTTCCGCCTCGCCACCTCGCGCCCGCCCGACGAGGCCGAGCAATCGGTCCTGCTGAGTTTACTGGCCGATGCTCGAACCGATTACTCGCGAGACGAATCGTCCGCTCAAAAGCTGCTCGCGAACGGGCTGACTCCGCCAGCGAGCGATGTCCCCACTCACGAACTCGCC
>CAZILR010000452.1:0-5127 GCA_964539995.1 uncultured Planctomyces sp. | reverse complement strand
CGCCGCTGGTTCCCTTCTCGGCAAGCTTCACCGCCTGACGTCCGCAGCCGTAGGCTTCGTTGATGTCGAGCGGCACGACGCGATCAGCCGCGCACATTTGTAACGACTCAGTGACTTGGAACTCGCCTCGCCAGCCGAATTCCTGCGTGATGATCCGGTGCAACTGCATCGCCGCGCTCGTGCCTCCCATTGCTCCGAACTCGACGTTGTTGAACTTGTCGCGCGTCTGCGAGGCACTGACTGGTGAGCCGTCCGCGTTGGTGATTCCCTCACCGCAGACGATCGACACAAATCCGAACTTTTTGTGAGCCTTCAAGACCGCCGACAAGAACTTGTCGCGATCGAACGGCCGCTCCGGCAACAGCAGAATATGCGGTGGATCTTCAGGCTTTGACTTGGCGAGAGCGGCGGCAGCCGGCAGCCAACCGGCGCTGCGGCCGACGGTTTGGAAGATCACGAATTGATCGACGCGCTGCATGTCCCGCGCGAGGATGCCCGCTTGCTGGGCACTCAGGGTGACAAACCTCGCCGCACTCGGATAGCCGGGCGTGTGATCGGTCCCGAACAAGTCATTGTCCACGGTCTTCGAGACACCGACGCCGCGCATCTCGTGGCCATGTTTGCCGGCGTACTCGACGATCCGGTGGATCGTGTCCATCGTGTCATTGCCGCCGATCATGAAGAGATATCGGACGTCATATTTCTTCAGGCACTTCAGGACCGGCGCGAAGTGCTCGTCTTTCAGCTTCAAACGACTAGACCCCAATGCGCTGCTTGGTGTCGTTCGCAGCCCTTTCCAAGTCTCGGCCGGTTCGGCTCCGAGGTCGAGCAGCACGTTGCCGAGGACTCCCTCAATGCCGAACCGCATGCCGAACACACGGCGGATCGCTTTGCTTTTGAGGGCCGTCTCGACGACTCCCGCCAAAGACGCATTGATGACCGACGTCGGACCTCCCGACTGACCGACGAGCGCGTTGCCGACAAGCATGTTTAATCCTTGAGAATGACCATGAGCAAATTCACCCGAAGCGTCCGCGAGGCCGCGAACGGTCACACTTCGTCAATAAGTGCCGTCGAAGCATTCGCCCTCGCTGACGCTTCGGGTTAGTCTGGTGACTGACGTGCCTACTCCAGAGACTACCCCTTCAAAAATCAAGGCAGCCTCGCGAAGGAACTTTCGATGTCGATGGCGAATTCGATTCTGTATCTCGGCGACACGCAGTTGCGGGATGCGGCGGCGTACCTGGCTGGTCTGATGCACGGTTGGGGGTGGAACTTCGATTATGTGCGCAGCGACGAATCGCTGTCGGCCGAGCAACTCGATCCTCCGCAAGCGTTGTTCATCGTCAGCGATTACCCGGCGGCGCGGATGGAGGCGGTGGTTCAGCGCAAACTGCTGGAGCAGGTCGCGGCCGGAGCCGGCTTGATCATGCTCGGCGGTTGGGAATCGTTTCACGGACTTGGCGGCGATTGGGACGGAACGCCGATTGGCGATGCTCTGCCGGTGGTCATCGGAGCGAGGGACGACCGCATGAACTGCGATCAGCCGGTGCTCGTACGGCAGCTCACGGATCATCCAGTTGTGAGTGGCCTGCCGTGGGACTCGCGACCGCCGGTCATTGGCGGATTCAATCGGTTCACGGCGAAGCCTGACGCGACAGTCTTGCTGGAGGCAGTGCGATTCACGGCTCGATTGTCCAACGACGCATTCGTCTTCCAGCCGCTGGACCGTCATCCGCTGTTGGTCGTCGGGGACTTCGGTGTCGGTCGAGTCGCCGCGTTGGCAACCGATGTCGCTCCGCATTGGGTCGGGCCGCTGGTCGATTGGGGGACTCCGCGAGTCGCGGCTCAGGCACCAGACGCCAACGGCGTCGAGGTCGGCGGCGACTACGCCCGATTCCTGCGGCAACTCTTGAGCTGGGTTGGCCGTCTGTAGCCCAATCGCCATTCGTAGCCCTGTCGCTCCGCGACAGGACAGCCGAGCGGTCATTGGACGCCGCATCGCGAGATCAATCTCCCTCTGCGAAATCGCGTCGTTCGCACGCTCGGCATTCCTGTCGCGGAGCGACAGGGCTACGTTGAAGCCGCTCTGCCGACTTTGCTGGCGGAGCACGTTTTGCCGGTCGCGCAAACTGGCGAAAGGAATGCTTTGGTCCGCCGAATCTCGCGGTGGAGGGCGAGCAAACAATTGAACTGCCCCCGATGCCCGATAGATTGGTGGTCGTTGATGTTGTCGGGTGGGGCTGGTTTTCAACCTGCCCTTCACTTGCGGGCAGGTTGAAAACCTGCCCCACGATGGGGATCGATTCGTCATGGCTCAGTCCGCGCTCTCGTCCGTCCTGCCTTCTGATCTGACCTCGTCGTTGCGCGAGGCGGCTCCGTTCCGATTCGCTCGGTTGGAGAACGGCCTGAAACGGCGAACGGACAAATTGGCCGATGCCATCGAAGGGGCTGAACCGGGAGCGACGTGGCTGTTCGTGTCGCCGCATGACGACGACTTGTGCATCGGAGCCGGCCTCACGATGCAAGCCGCTCGGCAGGCGGGAATCGACGTGCAGGTGCTGATCGTGACCGACGGTTGCCTCGGCTACTGCCGAGCCGAGCAGCGTGACTCGATCGCCGAGATTCGTCGCGCGGAGACTTTCGAGTCGTTCGAGATGCTCGGTGTCGCTCGCGATCATGTGACGTACATCAACTACCCGGATGGCGGCCTGGTTCCGTTGGTCGGTCGGCGTGCCGCTCGCGACGGCGAACGAGCAATCGAAGGCTACGTCGGTTTGCAAAACGCCTTCACTTATTACCTGCGCGAATTCCGCCCGACATGCGTGTTCGTGCCGACTCCGACCGATTTGCATCCCGACCATCGGATCACTCACAGCGAGTTGATGATCAGCCTGTTCCATGCGTCCGGAGACATCTGGCCGGAACTCGGCGCACCGCTCGCCGTGCCGCAGGTGATTGAACTGGCGATCTACTGCGACTTCCTGGACGCGCCGAATCTGGAAGTGCGTGGCAACGACGAAATGTTCCAACACAAACTGCGCAGTATCGAGGCGTACCGCTCACAGCTTCAAATCGCGTCGCTGGTCGAGAGCATCCGCCAGGACGGCCCCTACGAATACCTCCGCGACGTCCACTTCCGACTGTACTCGTCGAAGAAGTACAGGCCGCTGTTCGCGGATTAGACTGTCTGCAAATTATCTCGCGTCGTCGTATCTCCGAAGTGACAGGCAACGACTTCTAAGACATCTGCCGTCCGTCTCATTCGAGAGTGTCCGCAATGACTGATCAAGGCGACCTCTTTGAGAGCATTGAAGGAAATGGCCTTGCCTTCAAAGGAACCGGAGTGCCATTGTCGATTTTCCAAAAATACCTTTTCGCGAGCCAAGTTCCCGAAGGATTCCTCAGAGACTTTCCTCAAGTGCCACGCGAGCTTGTCGATGCCTTCCTCTCGCGACTCATCCCCGCGATGACAAGGATGCAGGAAGAGCATGAGCGAAACGAGACTTTGACTTCCGATACGGTGCTCTGGGAACACGTTGGCATTTATGTCTACTTGGGCCTGATCCGCGACGACATGCCACGAATCGTTGACAATGAAGCCGTGCAGATTGTCGTTGGTGGTCAATTCGCGGCGTACTTTTATGTTTCCTTGAGTGACGGCCCAGAGTTTGTTGTCACGAAGCAGCATCTGCAGCGTTGGGGCATTACCGTTGAAACGCTCACAAAACAAGCGGCTGACGATCCATTGACGACATTTGACTGGCCGCGAGTTCAAGACGGCATCAACCTCTATGCGTACAACGACTACAAAGAGGGATGGCTTCCTCACGTCATCGAACCGGAGTGCATGCTATCCCACAAGTACGTCGAGGGGCGTCCAATCATTTTTGTTCCCGATCCGAACGATTGCCTCGTAACTGGTACTGGTGAGCGTGATGGACTGAGGCTCCTGCTGAATGAAGCTATTCGTCGGTGCGATGGGAAAATTCCTGTGACGCGCCGGCCTCTCATCATCAACAATGATTGGACTTCGTGGGAAACATGGCCAGACAGTGAGAACCCGCTGGCAGATGATTTCCGCCGACACTTCGACTGATTGTCTCCCACCTGCGGGGCAACTATTCGCTCAAGAGCCGTGCGTGAACTTCTGATAATGGACTCGGTTTGCCAGAGGCTCGTCGCGACTCGATCATTTCCCAGAACTCGTGAGACGCGGCCCAAGCAAAGTCTTCGGTATCGTGGTTGTCGAGCCCAAGATGATCGCGCACGGTTTGCCGTCACGTTCGAGGACGACGCGATCGTGTTGCGCGGTCTCCACGACAGCGGCTAGATCGGCTTGGGCTTCTCCAAGGGGCATGGTCTTCATGTGATTTTTTTCGCACCGAACGCGTGTTTCAGCCGGCCGTTGATTGGGCGGAATTGACGGTCTGGTGTTCCTGATGCGAACGGAGGTACTCCCGCAGCGCGGCATTCACTGCAGCCTCATCCGCGAATGCGGCCGAAACGTCGGCAGCGAGACGCACCATGCGCAATCGTTCCCGATATCGCGCCGCATACTTGCCACGGACCACGCCGCGCATCGACCGAAAGTCGTATTCCGGCTGAAGGTCATCGTCCGGCACTGGTGGATTAGGGGAAGTTGCCATCTTCATAGTCCTTTCGTTCGCGACGACTGGCTTCACGGGCGCTGATGATGCGAACCGCTTCGGCTCGATCGGTGTGCGAGACGACCAACAGCCGCCCGTCCACCGACATGCCCATCGTCAGGAAACGATCCTCATCGTCGGAATGTCCGGGATCATAACCTGTCACTGACAGCGTGTCGGCGAAAATCGTCATGGCCTCCGCAAACGAGACGCCATGCTTCTCTTCGTTTGATTCCGCCTTGGCGTCGTCCCATTCGAAGTCCATCTCGCCCTCCCGCAACGTCATGTTCAGAATACTCTGGCATTTGTCATTGCGGAAGCGGGTTCTTTAGCGATCGCATCACGACGCGCCGAACGCGATCAGACTCACCACGCGGATTTTACGATCTCGAATCCGACTAAGAAAATCCCCGCATCCACCAGCGCATGGCTGAGCCACGGGCCGAAGAGGGAACGGCTCCGGTGATAGAGCCAGGAC
>CAZILR010000451.1:0-5129 GCA_964539995.1 uncultured Planctomyces sp. | reverse complement strand
GGGCAATCTACGTCAGCCGAAGCGCGGCAGATTCTAGCGGTTGGCTTGAGTTTGCAAGGTTCGGGGACTCGTCGGGATTTGCCGGGGATTCGGTGAGTGACGGCTGTGCCGAGCGACGAGCGGCGTTGTCGGCCAAGGGGGACGGAACAACCGGCAAAACCGATGCGGCAGGTCGGTCGTGACCGATTGGAACAATCGTCACAAGAAGTCGCCGCCGGCGGACGGTCAGGGATGATCGAACGAGTTGCCGGCCGACACGAACAACACGGACGTTGTCAGGGGGCGAACATGCTCAAGTCAATTTTGTTGTCGCTGGGAGCTGCGGCGCTCGTCGCGTTCGTGGCGTCGGATTCGATCGCGCAAGCACCGAACGGTGTTCGGCAGATGTCGGGTTACGCTCCGCAAGGCGCGCCGAACCAATTGCCGCCCGGAGCCGTCATCGTGATGCCGGCACCGCGGGGTTATCCGCAGTTGCACGCACCGATGTATCCGTCTCCGGTGCCGAACGTGCCGGCCTACGTCGGCGGGACGACCTACACGAACCAAGCGTTCGCGCCGCACGAGATGCTCTACCCGCACGAGTACAAAGCCTTGTACCCGCCGTTCTACCACAAGGTCAGCGGCAAGTGGTGGTGGACTCCGTTCGGCATGGAGTCTCACGACAAGTGGGAGCTGCAAGGGACCGAAGTGAAGGTCAAGTACCGCAGCAGCTATCGACCGTTCTCGGGCTTCTGCCCGCCGACCTCTTGGTAACTCACGATCGCCGGAAGGCGAAACTCCAAACACTCAACTCACACGGATGTGGGAGCAGACGATGATGACCCTCGAAAAGTTTTTCCGCTGCGGCGTGCGAATGCTGATCGCCGGAGCGGCTCTGCACGGCTTGGGCCAGTTGGTCTTGGCCGAGGACGTGGAATCGGCTGAGTTCGAGACGTCCAATGTCTCACGCGGTAAGCAGGTCTCGCTGATCTCTCAGGAGAAGGCACCTCCGCCACCTACGGATGAAACTCCGGGACGAGTCCAAAGTGCTGGGCCTGGCGTGGCGCGAGTTCCCGGTTGCACGAGCATCGCGTGTCCGAACGGTGCTTGCACAAACGGCGCTTGCACGGCGCGAGCGGGGGCCTGTGGCCCGAATGGATGTCGCCCAGGAGTTCCCGGCAGTTGCGGCCCCAATGGCTGCCCATCGTGTCGAGCAGGTCGAGGCGGCCATGCGTCCGGCAACGGTTACACGTTCCGCGATGCGGGCCAAGCCTGGAGCGGTGCCGGTCATGCGGCTGGTCACGCTGTGGGTTCGATGTGGCGCGGACCGGAATGCGACTGGAATGACGAAGGGGGAGCCGGCTCGTGGTCCGGAAATGGTCCGTGCCCGGAGCATGGCTGCATGAACTGCCCGCACTGCTGCGGTTGGCTGCACGATCAATGGGCGATGTTCAACGCTCGCAATCGGCAGCAGGGCGAGATTCTGCGAGCACACATTCACGGCAAGCTCGCGTACTTCCACCCAATGGGAAATGGCGGCGAAGGAGTTCCTTGTTTCGGTTGCTATCACTTGGTCTACGCGGTGAATCCCGATTACTCCGATCCGCGTGACAGCCAAATTTACGCGGCTCAGGGATGGGGAGTTCCGATGGCGGTGCCGCTGGCTCCGACCGTTCGGCACACGATGAATTACTCGACCGGCATTCCGTCGAGCCGACTGACGCCGATCTCCAACGTCGTGCCCCCTCGCGGTGGACGAGGCTGGTAGGCAGAAGGCAATAAGCAGAACGCAAAAGGCAAACGGGCACTGCCCGCAGGAAGGGAATTGTCATGAGCAGAGTTTTCCTCAAGGGACTGAGTTTGGTCGGGTTGTGCTACTTGGCGATCGCTGCGGCTCCGAGCAGTCGCGCGAACGACGTGTGTCCGACGTGTCCCCAGCAATCCTGCCCGACGTGTCCTCAGCAATGCGACTCCTGTCCGGGGTACTGCCGCACGGGTTGCCATAGCTGCTGTCACGACTGCTGCCTGACGCCAATCAAGAAGTGGGCGTTGTGCTGCAACTACTACATCCTGCCACCGGATTACGGCTGGAATGTTCCGACCAAAGTGCCGGTCGTGCGTCGCGGTGTGACCTACTACCGCTACTGGCCAGAGCAGTGGCATGGGACCGGCTCACCGGCGGCGGGTCAGTATCGCAGTTACCCGCAGGTGTACTCGCCGACCGACACGACACAGCTTGGCTACACCTACCAGCAGGTTCCGTACTGGCAACCGGCGAATCGTTTGCCGCAACCGCCGGTGCCGTCGCAGTGGCATGTGCGTGACGGGCATCGTGGCTACCACGGTCGTTGGCACGACTGCTACACGCCGATCCATCACCATCAACCGACGAACGTCGCGTATTGGGTCGAGCCGCTAGGCAATCAAGCCTGGACGCAAGCGATGCCGGCTCAACCTGCGGGACCGGTCGGCTGTCCTCCGGCCCCGGCTCCAGCCGCGAACCCGGCCCCGCAGAAGCTCGTGCCGGAACCGGCCGCCCCAGCGGCTCCGCCCGCCCCGGCGGCGGAAGGGAAGTCGGCGGCGAAGGTCAAGTCACGATTGACCTCGATGCTTCGCTAACTCTGCGAATGACAAGGTGACACGGTGAGGGGGTGACAGGGTGACGGCGGCGATTTCGCCCTTTCACCTTGTCACCCCCTCACCCTGTCACGACTCTCTCGCATTCGGCAAAATGACGGCGGTCATCCCTCACGTCCCGTCATGAAGTTCGCACCATGCACCGCCAAGCTGGCATCGCCTGGCTGATCATCCTGCTGCAAGCGGCGATGTTCTGGTACATGTCGGACGGGGACATGGTCCTGTTTCCGATTCTGGTGGTGCTGATCAGTGCGCCGGCGGTGTGGTGGCGTCGGCGATGGGAAGTCCCCGCGAATTATTTGCCCTGGATCGACTTGGTGCTCGTGGCGGGTTGCGCGTTGCGGTGGAATCTTGCGCCGTATGAGCCACCGACGATGCTTACTTTTTTGAAGTATCCGTTGGTGCATGCCGCTGGTCAGTTCTTTTTGTTGGCCCAGGTCGCCCGCTTGTGGGCCAGGCGTCCCGATCGTCCGCTGCCGATGTATCTGCCACTGCTGGCGGTGTTGGTTTTCATCTGTTTGGGAGACGTGCAGCTCTCGAAATACGGTCGCATGCGGCGCATGCATCAGCGAGCGACTTTTGCCTTGGTCGGTCTCTCGTGCGCGTACTACGCGACGGCGCGGAAACGGCAGGAGCCGTCCTCGAAGTCCGCTCGCTGGGTCCGTCCGGCGGCGAGTGCGGCCGTCTTGGTCGTCTGTGTTGTGGGTGCCCGCGCCGTGAACTCTTGGGTGTTGGAGAAATGGACGGACCTCGAACAATTGATCATGCGTGTTTCGGGATCTCGGCCACCTCAGCGGCAGCCGAGTTTAATGGTTGGCTTTTCGGGACAGGCTCCGCTGGGATCGGTGCAGTTATTGCGTTCGGTGCTCGACGAAGAAATCGCTGTGCGCGTGATCTCCGATCGTCCGCCGGGTTACTTGCGCGGTGCGGTCTTTGAGCGTTACACGCCGCGCGGCTGGGAATCGCAAGGTGACTGGATTCCGATGGGGCGTAGCCGAAAGCCGTATTCAGCGTCGGATCAAACCTCTCCGGTGGATCTCGCACCGAAGCCGGCACGTTCGGTGTTTCAGTTGCGGGAGACCTCTGCGAACAAACTGCGGGAGATCACCATTTGGCGAGCGCCGTCCATGGATCGCTTCACCTTTCTGCCGCTGAGCACCGCGCGGTTGGAGGCCCCCATCGACCTCATGCACTTCGATCGGCACTCGGTCGTCGCCGCGGACAATCTGCCGCCCGAGACCAGCCTCAAGGTCTGGGTGCCCGAGTCGGCCGACGTGACGTCCATTGAGCCGATCGTTCAGCCGACGTTGTGGAACAGCGGGATGCCGTGGGAATTGAGTCGGTTAGACACAATGTGGGCCAAACATTGGTTGCAAAAGTTTCCTCAACGGCTGGCCGAGAACCCAAAAATTCTCGAACTCGCGAACCAAGTGTTTGCGAATTGCCAAACGCCACAGGACAAAGTTGCGGCGGTCAAGCGTCACTTTGCAACCTACCAGTACGGCACCACGGTCGTCGTACCAGTGATGGTCGATCCGGTTGCCTACTTTTTGTTGAACAAACCGCCGGCTCACTGCGAATTCTTCGCCAGTGCCACAGCCGTGCTGTTGCGAATGGCGGGCATTCCGTGCCGTTATGTCACCGGTTACGCCGGAGCCGATTTCAGCGTGATGGGCAACTACTGGATCGTCAGGCAGCGGGATGCTCACGCCTGGGTCGAGGCGTACTTGCCGGACGAGGGTTGGGTCATCGTGGACACGACGCCGACCGATCACGCGCCAACCTCAAGCAGTTCGTTTGGCTTGTGGCAGTTGTGGGACGAGCTGACTTTGCGAGGTCAAATGATCCGCACGGCGTTGGCTGGCGAAGGTTGGTCCGGCAAATGGACGGCCTTGAAGCTGTTCTTCTGGAGCTTGCTGACCACGATTCCTGGCGCGCTGGTGACCGGCGGATTGCTGTTCTTGGCCGTGCGAAAGTTGAAGTTCGCTCGTCCACCAACGCTGTCGAGTTCGATGGACCCCGCCATGATTGAACTGCGACGCTTACTGGCGGAATTGGAGCGCAGGTTGCGACGGCTCGACCTGGAACGGGAAACGCACGAAACACTGCACCAGTTTTCCGAACGGCTGCGCGCCGCAGCGAGGGATCGTCCCAACCTGCTGAACGCGGCCGAGTGGTATCTGCGCTACGCCGCGATGCGCTACGGCCTGCCGTCGTTTCAGCCAGAGGTCCAGACCGCCTTGCGAACCGAGTTGCAGACGGTGTGTGCTCGGTTAAGTGAACGGCGAAAAACCCAGTAGCCGTCCGCGCGGAACTGCGGTGTTGTCTGCCCCGATCTCAAGTCGCCTTCCGACGTGTCTCGCTGGGGGCTGGCTCATTGGCCGGCGGGAATTTCAGGACCAACGGCGGTTCGACCGGTGCCGCCGCTTCTGGATCGCTGCCGGCAGCCGCGGGCGAGTCGATGTGGAACTCACTCTGGCTGTCGCTGACTTGTCCAGAAGATTGAGCTCGAA
>CAZILR010000450.1:0-5131 GCA_964539995.1 uncultured Planctomyces sp. | reverse complement strand
GTTGGTCGCCGCTGCGAAGTCTGGTGCAGGGGCGTTGGAAATTCATCCGCACGAAACAGCCGGAGCTTTACGACTTGCAGGCGGATTCGGGGGAGACGCGGAATCTGTTCGGCAGCGAACCGCAGGAAGCCGCGCGGCTCGAAAAATTGCTCGCTGAATTTGAAGGGAAGCTCGTTGAGCGTACAGCAAAGCCGGTGCAGCTCACTCCACGAGAGCAGAAGGCCCTCGAAAGTCTCGGCTATCTTGGCGGACGCCGAACTCCCGACGCTGCGGACTTGCGTGATGCTCCCGACGTCAAAGAGATGCTGCCGTTCGATGTCGCGTCGCAAGAGGCGTTGGACACACTTCGTGCGGGGGATGTTGCGAAAGCGATCTCGCAGTTTCGGACGATCGTGGCCGACTCGCCGACCCATCTGGCTTCGCGCGTGTTCTTGGGCGAAGCACTCGAACAAGACGGCCGGATTGACGAGGCGCTCGTCTTTTATCGCGAGGCTCTGAAGCTGAAGCCGGATCACGTTGACGCGCTGACGCATCTCGGAGCCGCGCGGGCCGCGCAAGGGCACGACGAGGAGTCATTGACCTACTTCGACGAGGCTCTGCGGCTCAGCCCGGAGACGACTTCGGCGCGGTACAACCTCGCGCTGGTGCTGATGCGTCTGGGCCGGATCGACGAAGCGCAACAGCAATTGGAAGAGACGTTGCGGCAGGACGACGCGTTTCTGAACGCCCACGGAGCCTTGGCGAATGTGTTCGTGGAGCAGGGACGGATGCCGAAGGCGATCGCGCATTTTCGACGCGAAGTTGAAATTAACCCGCAAGCCTGGGAATCGCGAGTGAACCTCGCCGCGCTGCTGGCCGAACGAGAACCGCAAGCCGCCGAAGAATGGCTGAGCGAGGCGGAGAAGATCAGCCCCAAGAATCCCAAAGTGCTCTACAACCGCGGCGCGTTCCTGTTGATGCGGAACCGACCGCGCGAAGCGGTGCCGTATCTCGAACAGGCGATCGAAAATTCTCCGAATCCCAATCCGCAGTTTGCTCGCGAGTTGGAACGTGCTCGGCGATTGGCGGGGAAGGAATGACGAATTCCGAAAGACCCAATGACGAAGGAATGACAAAGTCCGAATGACGAAAAGCTAGATGAGGACCAGCGGCATCGACCTCGTCACTGCTTTCGTCATTCGCAATTCGGACTTTTTTCGTCATTGGGTCATTCGGCATTCGTCATTTTGACTCTGGCGAGTCCCTCGCGCGCGGCTTGAAACTGTGGATCGATCCTCAGTGCCGCTTGATAGGCCACTCTCGCGCGACGGAAATCGCGCTGGTGTTCGTAGACGACACCCAAGTTGGACCAGGCTTCGACGTGATCGGGGTTGATCTCGCTGGCGGTGCGAAAAGACTGCTCGGCCAGATCGAGCCGCCCGGTGTTGCCGTACAGGCTACCGAGCCGGACCCAAGCATCGGCCAATCGCGGATTCAACCGCAGGGCCTGAGCGAAATGCGACGCCGCACCTCGCAAGTCACCTTGGTCGTATTTCAAAACTCCGAGGTTGTAATGAGCCAGATCGTATCCGGGTTCAATCGCCAACGCCGCAGCGTAATGCCGATCGGCCGCTTCAAGGTCTCCGCGATCCTGTCGAGCGAGTCCGGCATTCAGATGCGCCCAATGATTGTGCTCATTGAGGGCGAGCGTGTGCTCAAACAGCGTCACACTGTCACGCCAAGTGCCGACTTGATCCCGCGCGCGAATCGCCAGCAGCAGGACGAAGATGCTCGCCACCAACGTCAAGCAGCTCCGCGACTTGATCGATTGCCAGCGATTCCACGGCAAACTCGCCGTCACCACCAGCAGCAATCCCAGCATCGGCAGATAGACATAACGATCCGCGCGTTGCTGTGTTCCCGACTGGATCAGTCCAATCATTGGGACGAGCGTTCCGACAAACCACAACCAGCCGACGAGCCACCACGGCCAACGACGACGAACCAACACCGCGAACAGCGTCACGAGCAACAACGCGGCCGCTCCACCGATGGCTGGAGTCAGCAGCACCTGCCACGGGTCCAGGCCGACAAAACTCGGATGCGGATAAAACACCGAGAGTCGCACCGGCCAGACAAGTCCCAGCAGGTATTGGCCGTAGGCCGCGAAAGCGTTGAGCACGCGAATGTTCAACGGCAGAGCATCTAGCGAACTGATGATGCCATCCGCTTCCTGGCAGAGAATCGTCAGCACGCCTGATCCGGCCGACAACGCCAACAACGGCAACTTGTCGAGATGCGGCAACCAGCGTCCCCACAACCGCGCGACCAGCGGCGAGGCGGTTTGAACTTCGACCGTCTTGCTCCAGCGTTGCAGCGGCCAGACATCCAGCAGCCAGAACACGCAGGGCAGGGTGACTGCCAGCGGCTTCGCCATCAGAGCGGCCGTCAGCAAGCCACACACGGTCAGATAGCCGCTCCAACTTTCACGGCGAGCGTAACGGACATAAGCCAGCACCGCCGACAACGAGAACAGCAGACACAACAGATTGCGCCGTTCGGAAACCCACGCGACCGACTCGACGTTCAGCGGATGGACGGCGAACAGCGCGGCCGACAGCAGCGCTGGCTCGCCGCGACCCAGCAGTCGGCGAAACGTCATGTAGACCAGAACCACGTTGCACAGATGCAGCAGCAGATTGACGGCGTGATGACCGCCCGCGTGCTTGCCATCGGTCGCCGCGCCAAACAACTCTGAGTCCACTTGATGCGAGATCCAGGCCAGCGGGTGCCACTGGCTCGGCCCGTGAATCTCAAATGCCCAGCGGAGATTGTCGAAGCTCAGCCCACTGCGGACGTGCGGATTGCGATAGACGTGGACGTCGTCATCAAAATTCACGAACGGGAACCACAGAGTCTGTCCGTAGACGAACCCCGTGAGCAGCAGAATGACAGCCAGCACCGCCCACTCGCGCCGAGTCACCGGAGCCTGCGGCTGATCAACAACCTGCTCAACTTTTGCCGCAGCCTGCTTCATTGCGGCCCTGCCATTTTTGAAGGCTCATCCAACCAGTGACGGAGATGAGCCGCCACGGCGGCCGCGCTGGTTTCGATTCCCAGCGGCGACCAATGGCCGTCTACGTTCAAGTAGGTGCCACGCACGCCGGCCAGAGTGTCTGTCAGATTCAGCACTTCGATGCCCGCCTGAGTCAGTTCCTGTTCGATGCGGCGTCCGGCGGCGGAGGTCTTGTCGGTCATCCGCCGCATGTCCGCCAACGAAGCCCATTGTTCCTGCATCCGGGGATCGACGGCAAATCCTTCGGGGATGAGCACTGCCAAGAATCGTCGCGGTCGTGAGTACACAGTGGCAGCAGCACGCAACCAATGCAGCGTTGACGCAGGATCGCTGAGAATGATTGGTGTTTCTCCGGAAGCCTTCAACCAGACACCGTCGTACAGAAAGTACGAGCGAAATCGGCCTTCATCGGGATCGCGCAGCATCTTGTAGAAGGGGGCCATCTCCGGCCCCAGCATTTGCGGCCGGAGTCGCCCGGCGAGCTGCTGTGGTAATTCGGCGTTTCTCAGCAACAGTTCCGCCAGTTCGCGGTCGGAACTCTTGCGACAGAAGTCGTGAAACTGTTTTTCCGATTCCCCCAGTCCGCCGGCGGCACTCCAGATTTTCAAGACCGGCCGCTGGCGAGTCGTCAGCACATCGTTCAATCCGCGCAGGCCAACGGTCGTCAGCAACGACGGTCGTGGCGACACGGCGACGATGCCGAACCAGCTTGGCAAGGTCCGATGATCGGCCGCCAGGTCGTTCCCTAGATAAATAAAGACAACGCAACCGGTCGCCTCCAACGGCAACGCGACGTGTGCCGCGCGGTAGAAGTACTCGTCCGGCGACGTGGCGGAGACGCCGAGGTTGACGACTTCCACTTCCGGCCGATCGAGCAGCTTCTCGGTGGTCAGCGACAGAGGAGCTCCCGTCCCCTCTTCCAAAAAAGAATCCCCGATGAAGGCAATTCGCATCACGCCCGACGTCGGCCGAAGGAATCGTTCGCGATCGCGCTGCCCCCAAGCATTGCGAGTCGCCTTGAAATCGTTCCGCTCGGTCTCGGTCATCAACGCCCGCTGCACTGTTGGCCGCACACCATGCAACGTGGAGGCGGGCCACGCGGGAAGTCCCATTCGCGAGACGATTTCTCCCAACACGATCGTCACCGTCGCCACCATGCCGCTGAAGACCACCAGATAAAGCATTTTCCGCCGCATGTGACGAGCCAGCGCGATGCCACTGACCACGCTGATGGCAGCGGTCAACCCAGTGAGCCAGAGGCTGGTCTGCCATTCAGCGACGTCACTCGCAGTGGTGCCAAGAACATCGACGAGCGCCATTTCGCACAGGCCACCCGCCAGCAACAGCCCCAAGCCGGTCATGACCAGAAACGTCCCGCCGAGCAGAAACGTCGTCCGGGATCGCTTGGCTTCGGTCGGCATGGGCGAGAGCCTTTCGGTCACTTTCGCAACCAGTCGGCGAGCCACAGTTGACTGGTGCCATCGGCAGAGCGCGTCGAAGTCCACATCAGCTTCGTGCCATCGGGACTGAAGACCGGCAGGACGTCGGCCGCTTTGTGGTCAGTGATTCGAGTGATGGCTCCGGCTTTCGGAGCACCATCTGCGAAGTCGAGGTCCATCGTGAAGAGATCGAAGTTCGCACCACGCGGGCCTTGTGAATAATCCGCTCCTGACCAGACGAGGTACTTGCCGCTCGGATGAAAGAAGGGGCACCAGTTGACTTGGTCCAAATTCTTAGTCAGTTGCACTTCCGTCTTCCCGTCGGTCGAGATCGCGAAGAGTTGCAGCATGTGCTCCTTGTCGCGATCGCTGCGGAAGATGACCCACTTGCCATCCGGCGAGAAGAACGGCCCGCCGTCGTAGCCGGGCTTGTTGGTGAGCTGCCGAACATTCCAGCCGTCGGCATCCATCACGAACAAATCGGCATCGCCATCGCGCGACGACGTGAACACGATCTGCTTGCCATCGGGCGAGTAACTTCCCTCGGCATCGTACCCCGGCGAGTTCGTCAGCCGCTTGAGGCCGGTCCCGTCGGGATTGATCGTGTACAGCTCCATGTGCGGATCGAAGTCCCATT
>CAZILR010000449.1:0-5134 GCA_964539995.1 uncultured Planctomyces sp. | reverse complement strand
GCGATTCGGCTGCAAGCCGAGACGCTGTACTACTCGATCGAAGCACCTTGAGTTTTCAAAGTAGCCATCACCGCTCCGCGTGATGAGCCTTTGGGGTTTGACTCACGATGAAGGTTGTCGCGAGTTCGGGAGTCGGACTTGAGAAGGCTCGTGACGCGGAGCGATGACGGCTACGTTGGTCACAGCCCTGCGAGTCGCGAGTCAGCGTCGCCGAACTGCGGAAGCTTCACCTCCATGCGGTCCAGCAGTGACAGGTACAGGCTGCACAGTTTGCGGTTGTCGTCGCCGCTCTTGGTGAAATCCAAAACACGACCGGTTTCGAGCGTGCCACCCAAGCCACCGGCCAGCAGCAGCGGGACTTTGCTGGAGTCGTGCTTGCTGCCGGACCACATGTTATTGACGAACATCAAGCACGAATTGTCGAGCACCGTCCCTTCGCCTTCCGGCATCTCGTTGAGTCGCATTGCGAGATACGCGAGCTGGCTGACGTAGTACCGCGAGACCTTTTCGTAGTCGTCCCCTTCGTCGTAGTGCGACGCCGGATGATGCGCGGTTCGCACGTCGAGGAACGGATAAAACAGGCCCGACAAATCGCGGCACAGCAGCAGCGTGGCGACTCGTGTTTTGTCGGTTTGAAAAGCGAGGGAGATGATGTCCCCCATCAGCCGCATGTGCTCGCGAATGTCTTCGGGCAGGCCGTTGTCGGGCCGCTTCATCGTGATTGCCGGGCGTCCGCGATTCGCGGCGTTGTCGTCTGCTTTGTCTTTCATCGCGCGTGTCTTCTCGACTCGCTTCTCGACTTCGCGCACGCTGGTCAGGTACTCATCGAGCTTCACCTGATCGGCGCTGCTGACTTGCCGTGACAGATGCGCGGCGTGTTCTTTGACACGGTCGAGAATGCTTTTCGTCCGCTTGCTTCCCTGGTTGTCGAACAAGCTGTCGAAGGCCAGCGACGGATAGACCTCCATCGGTACGGGCGAGTTCGCATCCTGCCAAGAAATGTGCGAGCTGTACGCCATCGAGAAATTGGTCTCGTGATACCCGGTGATGGGCTGCTCGCAGCCGAGCACCAAGCTGGGCATCGCAGTCTCTTCGCCGAACCGATTGGCGAGCACCTGATCGACGCTGATGCCTCCCTTGAGCACCGCTCCCTTTTGCAACGCCGCGCCCGACAGGATGTTCCCCGTCTGCCCCGGATGAATGCCGACACCAGTCGCGTGTTTGTTGAACAACCCGCTGACGACATTGAGCTTCGTCTTGAGCGGCGCGAGCGGCTCCAAGCTCTTGCTCAACTCCATCTCCGCTCCGGCCCCCTTCGCCCACCAATGCTTGGGGTTGATCCCGTTCCCCATGAACATCGCCGCGAAACGCTTCGGAAGTTTGTCTGCCGAAGTTGGATTGCCCGGCTCATCCGCCCACACCGACAAAGATTCCAGCCAAGGCAGAGACATCACGACACCGACGCCTCGCAAAACCGTGCGGCGACTGATTCGAGATTGGTGAGTCATCACGGATCGACCTCCCGGGAAAACGTCATTCGCGGCGACCGTCTTGGCCACGCTTCTTCATGAACTGCGAACTGGTGACGATGGATTCAATGAGGCTGCCGAACCGCTCGTCGTCAGCAGTGAGTTTAGCACGCATCTGCTCGATGGTCGTCTTGTCCGACAAGAGCAGGCTGCGGCCAAGGGCATACGAAAACAATTTGCGAGCGAGGTTCTCGACGAATTCGTTCTGACGTTTCTTGGACAGATAGCTGCGCAGGCCGTCGAGGCCAGAGCCTTCGCTGTCGTCGGGGAAGGTGGCTCGCGCATCGACCGGGCGGCCGCCGAGGTCTTTGTCGCGGCGTTCGCCGATCGGGCCGTAGCCCTCGAAGACCAGGCCGATCGAATCGAAGCGTTGATGACATCCCGCGCAGGCTTGGTGATCGCGGTGCCGAGCCAGAAGCTGCGGCAGCGTCAGATCGCCGAGCGTCGCTTCGTCTTTCGGAAGTTCGGGAACCTCTGGCGGCGGTGGGGGGATGTGCTCGCCCAGCAATCGGCGGACGACCCAATAGCCGCGCTTCACGGGACTCGTGCGCAGGCCGGGTGAGTTCTTCGTGAGGAAGATCGACATCGGAAGCAAGCCGCCGCGACCGTAGCGATGGGCGTCGTCGATGCGGAGCCATCGATCACCCGTAGGGTGGGACCAGCGCAGCGCCGGCCCACCATTCTCCCGTTCGCTTGGTGGGCCGGCGCTGCGCTGGTCCCACCCTACGTCGATGCCGTAGTGCTTCGCGAGGATCGGGTTCACGAACGTGTGATCGGCGTTGAGGAAATCGAGGACCGAACCGTTGCGCTGCACGACGTCGATGAAGAAGCGGATTGGTTCCTCGAACATGGCGGCGCGGAGTTCGTTCGTGAAGCTGGCGAAGCGTTCGCGATCGACGCTGTTGTGTTCCTCGAAGCGGCGGAACTCCAGCCAGTTGCCGGCGAACTCGGTGGCTAAGCCTCGGATGCGGTCGTCGCGCAACATGCGGTGCGTCTGCGCGATGAGGACTTCTGGCTGGTGTAAGTCGTCAGCGGCGGCGCGGGCCAACAGTTCGTCATCGGGCATGCTCGACCAGAGAAAGTAGCTCAGCCGGCTGGCGAGTTCGTAGTCGTTGAGCGGTCGAACGCCGTAGCCGAAGTCGTGAGACTTCGGTTTCGCCGCGTTGAAACCGTTCGCCTGAAGTCTCACGACTTCAGCTACGGCCAAGTCGAAGCGGTAGCAGAAGTGCGGCGACATCAGAACGCTGACGATGGAGTCGCGGATCGCCTCTTCGTGGTTCAGTCCGTCTTGCTCGCGCAGGTGACGATAGAACGCGAGCAGTTCGTCTCGGTCTTCGGACGACATTGGGCGGCGGTACGCACGCTCGGCGAACTTGGTGAGCGACTCAAGGTGGCTCGGTTCCGCGTCGAGCCGAGCCTTCTCGATCCAGCGGAAGTCGGCGTTCATGTTCGCGAAGTAGGTTTCGATCGCTTCGATGGCTTGCTCGCTGCCTTCTTGCTGACGGGCTTTGACCAGATAGGCGTCTCGCATTCGCATGAGCTTTGCCTCAGTCGTCACGTCTTTGTCTTCGGGGCGAGCGAAATCAAACTCCGGCCCACCGGCAAAGCGTGGAGGCTCGGCCCGCTCGAAGAACAGAAAGTCTTTGTACTGCCGCATCGGGACGCCGGTGATGAAGTTCAACTCTTGCCACAGCCGATCGAGTTCGCGTTTGCCAGCTTCATCCAGAACCAGATTGCACAGTGGCTCGTCGTCGCGGAAGTAGCCTTGCATCAAGTGAAAGCCGGCCGTGAGCAATCGCACGTCGGCCCCCAACTTCGCATCGGCGTAGTGCCCGCGACTGGAGATCGCGAAGGCATTCGGAAACACGAAGCAGAAGCGAGCGCGAGCCGCATCGAGCGCGGCGTCTTTGCCGTCGCCAGTGAATCGAATCCGTTGCTGCGCGAGTTGCCGATTCCACCACAGCACCAGCGGCTGACTGCCGTCCGACTGACCCTTCACATGCAGCTTCTCGATCTTCGGATCGAGATCTTTTCGCAGCTTGATGACAAGATCGCGAAGACGTTCGCACTCGCGGCGCAGGAGGGCTTGTTTCTCAATTGGCGAGCCGGTGGGCGTCAGCCCCCGGACATCGTCGGCCTTTGGATTCGTCCGGGGGCTGACGCCCTCCGGCTCGCCTGGTTTTCCGAGCTTCCGCCATTCGGATTGGATTTCCGCCAGGGGGCCGGCGTCTGTCCGCTCAGTCAGCGCTGACCAAATCGTGACCAAATACTTGGGGCTGAGCCGCGACTCGCGTGCGAACTTGCCGAGTAACTCGTCCGTCTGACCGACCGATTCACGCTGCTGAAACTGCCACGCGGCGAAGAAGTAGTCGGCGAGATCGACGTTGTGCCGCTGATAAAAATCGACAATTCGCTGCACACAGAATTTGTCGCGGTCGGTTTCGGTCACGGCGAGATGTGGAGCGAAGACGAAACCGTCGGGCTTGAGCACGAGATGATCTGCGACCAGCCGGGCCGCTGCCAGATATTTCTTCACGAGCGCTGGCGACATCGTCAGCGATTCGCCGGAGTTGTCGAATCCCGCTTCGTTGGCTGGATCGACGGGGAACTCGCGCGTCGGGCGGATATCGACGCCGGTCAGATCGCGGATCGTGTTGTCGAACTCGGCGTTGCTCAACCGCCGAGCCAACACCGGCCCCGGATCGCCCGCGTGGCGGCGCGCCTCGTGTTCGCGCAACTCTTTGATCCACTCGCTGACGATTCTTCGTGCGTGCGACGTCGGCTGTTGCGGAGATTTCTTCGGCGGCATCTCCTCCGCCTCCAATCGCTCCAGCACGAGATCCCAGACGAGATGGTTCTTGACGACCGCTGCGACGGAAGAACTGCCACTCAGATCGAGTTTGCCTTCTTGCTTGTCGGCCCCGTGACAACTCAAGCAGTGACTTTTGACGAACGGCAACACGTCGCTGGCAAATCGCTGTTCCAATGTCGGTTCTGCGGCCGGGTTGTCGGGCTGCGCCGTCACGACGACGATGAACCCGGCCAGAGCAGCCAGCGAAACGAGCAGAGAGAACCGCGACATGGAACCGCCCTTCCAATCCGGCGACCGTCATGAATGTTGGTGCTCGCCAGGTTGTTGTTTTCTCACTCAAAAGCGACCATCGGGCCAGTGCCAACTCCGTCGCCCCGCACTCCAAGATACCGGAAGGCCGAGCATGAAAAGAACCAACAGAAGTCTTCGATGGTTTTCGTTTGGCATCTTGTGGCTGGCCGCGTGGAGCGCGTCGATGGCCGAAGACAAATCGCCAGAGGCCAAGCCGAACATCGTGTTCATCATCGCGGATGACCTCGGCTGGGCGGACGTCGCGTTTCATGGAGGCAACGCACCGACGCCGAATCTCGATCGTCTGGCGCGCGAGGGATTGGAACTCGCGCAGCACTACGTTGCTCCGGTATGCAGTCCGACTCGAACCGGGCTGATGACCGGTCGCTGCTGGAGCCGCTTCGGTGTCACGAATCCGCAGAACGAACGAGCGTTGCCATGGGACACAGTCACTCTGCCAAGAGCTTTGAAGAGCGTCGGCTACGACACTTGCCTCACCGGC
>CAZILR010000448.1:0-5138 GCA_964539995.1 uncultured Planctomyces sp. | reverse complement strand
ATGCCGAGTTGCGTGTGGTCGCGACAGTCGGCACCGACGGCTCACCCGTCGAGACAACCGAGTTCACGTCGATCAATCCGTGACGTTGCCGCTCAAGTCGAGCCGGAGCCGATCTCCTACCCGGCTGAATTTTTAACGGCTTGATAATCGGCGTATGTGAAAGGAAGAATAATTTTGGAGGCCAATGCAGCAGCGTAAATATGCTTGCATGGCAACCTACGATCGACAAAGTCCACGCACTCACAAGTCTGAAGCGTGACACTGTAGCCATGAATGATCCAACCGCCGTCGATCTCGCGTATTGCGTCCTGCTCGTCGTGAATGATCGAGTAGGCTCGATGCTGCCGGTTTCGCTGATCCCCGCAGGTGTGAATTTGACACGCCCAACTACCCCATTGGGATTTGTCGCGGGGCAGTTGCTGAAAGCGCAGTATCTCTTCTGGAGAGGAAACGCCCGCCGGTACAGAGCGAAGACGAGAATCCAGATACTTCGCCTCAATGAGGCCTAGCTCGATGGCGAGCCTGTAGATGTGCATACAAGGCTTAAACGTCTTTCGCTGGCTAGAACCCGACAGATTGAAGTCATTGCAATCACAACGGGACAACGTCGCTGTTTGTTCGTTGTTGCGTTTGGGGTCGAAAAAGACCGCGCGTGGTCCACTCGGATCAAACTGAAGAATCTCAAGGTTCCGTGCAGATTTCTGGCGATTGATCTGCTGAGTTGTTGAGTTGGCTGCGTCGTCTTTGAAGTCCCAGTTTGCGAGCATGGATGTACCCGCCTAACAGTTGAATCAGTCCTGCGCCATTTTGTTTGGAACGCCGAGCGGACTGACGGTTTGAAGTCGGTGACACGATGCCTTTGGCCGTTTTGGAAATCAAGTGGCGACGTTGTTGCTCAAAAGACAATGGCAGCCGACAGACTTCCGAAGTCCCGTAGGGTGGGACAAGCTCGCTTCGAGCGCCGGCCCACCAATGCCGCGTTCATTGATGGTGTTGTTCATCGGTTGGTGGGCCGGCGCGGCGAAGCGCCGCTGGTCCCACCCTACAAACCGCGACGTCCGTTGGTCTATCGCCTTGGCCGTCGTTCGGCTTTGGAACGGCGCGTGCGGGATGTTTCTCGGCGCGGCGGGGCCGCTTCGGCGAGCGGTTGGCGTGGGACGGTCAGCGTTTTCAGCGCGTGTTGCAGGCCGCGAATCAGCAGGCCAGTCGTCGGCCGACGCGAGGTCAGTTTCTTCTTCAACGGGTTTAGCGTTCCCTTTCGGGACAAAGACAGAGCCACTCCGTTTGTGCCGTTAGAGGCTGGCAACAAACTCCGAATGTAGCGGCAAGCTGCCAGCTTGCCCGCCGAAGCGCCACAAGCTGGCAGCTTGTGGCGACGGTTCTTTGTCAGCCTCCTCGCTTTTTCTGCGATTTCGGCATCGAATCGCCCCGGAATCCTTTCTCAAAAAATTTGGGAAGATTCTCTCAAGAGCGGCGTTCTCTTGGCGGGTGGCAACGACGGACGCAACACGGCTCCGAAACGACGCCACAACGCAACGCTCGGCCAAACGCTTTGGCCAATTCCCAATCCTCCGCGACGCGGGTCTGCGGGGAAATTGTTTTCACACCGTTCCAAAAAGGGGCCAATCATGTTCAAGACACTTCGCAAACTCTGGAAAAACACAAAACGACAAGCTCGCCGAAACACTCCGGCGGCGGAAACGCTCGAACCACGCGACCTGAAATCGGTCTCGCAGCTTTGGTTCAACGGTACGACGCTCGTCGTGAAGACCGACAACGCTTCGACCAATGTGTCGGTGAAGCAAAACGGAACGAACGTCGTCGTCTCTGAGGATGGCACGGCTCGCTCGTGGTCGTATCGAACTAGCCAAGTGCGGCAGGTCGAGTTCCAAGGGGGAGCCGGCAACGACCGCTTCATCAACTGGATAAACACCATGCCCGTCCGAGCGTTCGGTGCCGGCGGCAATGACTACTTCGAGGGCTACGGCGCGAACGACTACATGGACGGCGGCGACGGCAATGACGTTCTGAAGGGCTTCAACGGGAACGACACGCTCTTCGGCGGAGCAGGCAACGATCTGCTGCTCGGCCTGGGTGGCAATGATCAACTGGTGGGCGGTGACGGCAACGATCAGCTCAATGGCCAAGCCGGCAACGATTCGTTGTGGGGCCAGAACGGCGATGACGTGTTGATCGCGATCGATGGCGGCACGAGCGACTACACCGAAGGTGGTGCCGGTCGCGATGCGATCTGGGTCGATAAAAACGGAGCGACGATTGACCGAGTCTTCGCCGCGTCGGTCGAGGACAAGATTCAGAACCTGACCGGCTTCTCGAACGGTGCCGATCGGTCGCTGGATGGCGATCGCATCGCCGATCCGCTGGCCAAGCCGGGGAACGTCTACAAATCGTTCACGAACAATCCGCTCTTCTCGCAATCGGGACCGAGCGCGACGGACATCCGCCAAGGCGCGATCGGCGATTGCTGGTTGCTCGCCGGCCTGACCGCGATCGCAACGGATTCGCCGAATACGCTGCATCAGAACGTGGTCGATTTCAACGACGGCACCTACGGCGTGGCTCTGGGCAATCGGTTCTACCGAGTCGATAACGACCTCGCCGTGGCCTCGGCGGGCAGCACCACTCCGGCCTACGCTTCGCTCGGTGCCGAGAACAGCATGTGGGTCGCGGTGATCGAGAAAGCGTTCGCTCACTACCGCACCGGAGCGAACTCGTTCGCGTCGCTGGAAGGTGGCTGGTCCGTGGACGTCAACCGGGCGTTCGGCTCGGCGACCGCTGGCGAACGAGACATCACGAGCTACGCCAATGCGACCGATTTGGCCAACGACATTGCCGCTCGTTGGAACGCCTACCAATCCGTGACGGTCGGTGTCCTGAGTGGTCGCTGGGCCGGTGCGACGAATGGCGTGCCGCTGGTGATGGAGCACATGTACTCGGTCGCATCGATCGTCCGAAATGCCGCCGGCGCGATTACGGGCATCGTCCTGCGAAATCCGTGGGGCGTGGATGGAGCCGGCAACGACGGCAATAACAACGGCTTGGTCACGGTCACGCCCAGCCAACTCTTCGGGCTTAACGGTCGAGTCAACTATGGCCGTGTGTAATTCAGCCTCATGTCGAGCGGAGGACGCCGGTCCCCCGCTCGACTTTCGGCTTGGCGAATTTCCTCACTCGGTTTGTTATCGTTTTCCTCGGTCCTCTCCGTCTTGCCAGGAGACTCAACATGCAACCTCGATTCCTCATCACTGGACTCGCCCTCTGTCTCGCAGTCCTTTGTCCGCGTTCCTCGGACGCATCGCAAGAAATGCGGAAAGAACTGACCGAATTGGCGAAGGGCATCAAGAGTTTTCTCGACTCGCGCAACGCGGAATCGATTGCGATGGGACAGTTTTCTGGCCCTGCGAATTTTCCGACGTCGGCGGGACCGGGTTTGGTGCAAGTGCTGACGGAAGAGCTACAGAAGCTCAAGGTGACGGTGAAGACTCGCGCGGAGTTTGGTCTCAAAGGGGAGTATCGCCTCACCGAGATTCCCGCAGAGAACATGGACGACGCGCGGCTCGGCCGAAAGGTGCTGGCTCTCAAGATTCAAGCGGCGATCGAGGACGGCTTTGGAAACAAGCAAGTCGATGTCGATTTCCAGCGGACGATTCGCGGAGCCGATGGCGTTGCGGGGATGATCGGCCTCACGGCCTCCTTGGACCCGCGAGCCACCGAGATCGAACGAGACCGAGAACTCCGCAAGCAACTGACCGATCCGAAGCCAAGCATCAAGTCCACCGTGATTCGCAGCCGGCCGGACAGCCCCTGCGGTATCGAGTTGATCGTGAACGACCAACCTCGTGAAGCCATCGAGAAGGAAGGTTTGGCTTACGTTGGAATCACTCGCGGTGAGACCTACGGCGTGCGGCTCTACAACGACTCGGACCAAGAGATGGCCGTCTCTTTGAAGATCGACGGCCTGAGCATGTACGCCTTCAGTGAGCTGCGCTACACCGAGGGACCGCGCAGTGGCGAGCCGCGATACACGACCGTCATTATCGCCCCTCACAAAGCGGTCACCATTCCCGGCTGGCATGTGACCAACGAGAAGTCCGACAAGTTTCTCGTTATGGAGTACGCCAAGAGCGCTGCGGGAGGTCTGAATCACACCGCTAACCTGGGCACGATCACCGCGTCCTTCCAAGCCTGCTGGCCCGAAGGCGAGCCAGCCCCGAAAGACGAACCTGGTCGAGCACGCGGCACTGGCGGTGGCGACGCCACCGGTTTCGGTCCTCGCATTGACCAGAAGTACCAAGAGGTCAAACGCAGCCTCGGCGTGATCCGCGAAGTAGTCAGCGTGAGGTACACAAAGTGAGTCAGGCATGCCAACAACAAAACAACAAGGCGTGTCCGAGAGAAACCTCGCGGTGAACCACCGACCACAAAGACTCAAAGGCACGAAGACGAACTTGGTGTCTTCGTGCCTTTGTGGTTTTCGGAGGCGTCGATTCGCTGCGCACTAATTTCGGCTGGTACCAGGTTTTGTCGGCAGCGCGGTACGAATCGGATTTTGGCCAGCACCTTTGAAGCTGGGGCCGGTGGCCGGCTTCGTGGTGGCAGCCTCGTCGTCATCATCGTCATCATCATCATCGGCTTTTGCTTTGGCCGTGGTGACCGGAGCGGCTTTTGCCGTGCTGGCGGTGTTGCTGGCATCGGCGGCTTTCCAGGCGGCGACCGACCAATGGTCGTAGGTATCGACGACGCCGGCTCCGAGATCATCGAGCCAGCCTCGGAAGGCCTTCGTCGTGACGGTTTCGTTCGGGATCACTCGTTGCAGCACGAAGCGGCGGTTGGTCGCGACGTAGGCAAAGAACTTGCCGTTACCGAGTCGATCGTTGTCGGACAGCAACCGCAGCAGCGCGGTGCGCGGCACGTCGGCCGAAGACTTCGGCAACTGGTCGAGCCACGCCATCAGCCAGATCGACGAACCGTCTTGGCTAAGCACGGCGGTCATCGAGAGGTTCCATTCCTCTTTGTTCTGCACCGCTTTGAACTCGAAGTCGTAGCGGCTCTCGATCTTCTTGGCTTCGAGCCCCATCGCCTTGAGCAAATTGCCGAGTTGTTCTTCGGTGATCGAA
>CAZILR010000447.1:0-5155 GCA_964539995.1 uncultured Planctomyces sp. | reverse complement strand
AACTATCGCGAACACTTCTATTTTCGTTCACAGAATCCGATCGCTCGGCCAGTGCTACAACCCGGCGTGAATTTCTATCTGGGGACCGAAGTCACCTACTGAACTCGGCTCAACGGTTACCGAACTTCACGAATCGCGACCGCTCTCCGCGTGCGGTCCAGCCGAGCGGTGGGATCGGGAGATTCGCTCCTTCATTCACAGGCAGAGGAACATTCCATGAAGTCGGCTTTGAAATGGTGTTGGATGGGATTGGTCGTTGTTCTGGGTTTGGGCTTCGGCCTCGCGATGGGGCAGGAGAAGGTTGAACCCAAGCGGATCGGGCTTTGGGGTGGTCGGGCCTCGCTCGGCGAGGGGCAGGTTCAGGAGACCGAAGTTTGGATCACGGTTCATCGTCCGGCGAAGGCCAACGGAACGGCGGTTGTGATCTGTCCCGGCGGCGGATACGGCGGTCTCGTCACCGGGGCCGAGGGACATGGCATCGCGCAGTGGCTCAACGGTCGCGGCGTGACCGGAGTGGTGCTCGAATACCGATTGCCTGCGGGACACCATCAAGTTCCGTTGCTCGACGCTCAGCGTGCGATCCGCACCGTGCGAGCGAATGCCAAGGACTGGCTGATTGATCCGGCGCGCATCGGCATCATCGGATTTTCGGCCGGAGGTCATCTGGCCTCAACCGCCGCGACGCATTTCGACGACGGCAACTCGAAAGCGACCGACCCTGTTGATCGAGTCAGTTGCCGGCCGGACTTTGCCATCCTGATCTATCCCGTGATCACGATGGATGCGACGACGCATCAAGGTTCGAGGACCAATCTGCTTGGAAAAGATCCCTCACCGAAGCTGATCGAACTCTACTCCAACCAAAAGCAGGTGACGGCCAAGACTCCGCCGACGTTCCTCGCCCACGCCAAGGACGACAAGGCGGTCGTCCCCGCCAACAGCCAGATGTTCTACGACGCGCTGCAGAGTCACAAAGTGCCGAGCAAGTACCTCGAACTCCCCTCCGGCGGCCACGGCCTCAATGGTTACAAAGGCCCGATGTGGGACGCCTGGCAAGAGCAGTCCCTCGCGTGGCTCATGGAACTGAAGTTACTTCCGCCTGCGACAACGAAGTAATCCGAGCACACCGAACTCATTCAAAGTCCGTCTTGGTGCAATCAAAGCCGAGTTCGGCGTAGAGCGTTCGCAGCCGCAGCATCTCGGAATCATTCAGGGCCAGCCGTTCGATTGTGGCTCGGCCGCATGGGGTCTTGCCGACGATTTCAAATGGGACATCCACGGACCACTGAAAATGGTCGTGCCAATTCTGAGTGCGCGGATGGAACAACGGCACGAGTTCGCCGCTGACGGCGTCTCGCCCATCGACATGATGCAATTTGGAGCCGTTGCAAACCGGACACGCGAAGGCCAGGTTGTCCAGCGTAGTCGGCCCGCCTCGGCTGAGCGGATGAATGTGATCCAATTCAAAGCCGCCGACTTGAAAGCGACTGGTCAGCAAACAGTATTCGCACCGTTCGCCGGCTCGTTGAAGGATTTCGTTGCGCAGCGATTGCGGCACAAGGCTCACGGCGCGACCACTAAATCGGGGATCGCTTCTTTGAGTTGCTTCAGCGCGACGGCCGCTTCCGCTTTCTCCAGCGTCCGGCTTTTCCAAAAGCTGACGAGCGCCAAATACTCATCGCGCTCCGCATCGGCGAGCGTGTCCTTGCGTTCGCCGAGTTGTTGCATCCGCTGCGCGACCGGAGCCGGCAATTGCGAATCCGCCAACCGCCGCAACGCGGAGAGCGAACCTTCCAACGCTTTGCGAAGCTGCGGAGCAACGTCGGTTGTGGCGGACATCGAACTCACTCCCAGGAACAATTGGAATTCAGCAACGACGGGATTCTAAGAACCCCCCGTTGATGCGACTACGTCAAATTTCGCGAGGCGTCATCCGCCGAGCCGAGAGGCTCGTTGCTTGTGACTCGCCAGCGGCACACTTACGTTGGCGGGGACTTGCGCGCTGTGCGCGGGTCTCCCGACCCCGCACTCCGACGACCGCAGGTCTCCAACAATCCGGGGAGACCTTCGGTCCAGCCCAGCGGCGGGGTCGGGAGACCCTCGCCGAGCGCGCGGCCTCAATGGTTACAAAGGCCCGATGTGGGACGCCTGGCAAGAGCAGTCCCTCGCGTGGCTCATGGAACTGAAGCTGCTTCCGTCCGCGACAACGAAGTGATTGGTGACTATCTCACCGAAGATCTGATCGGCATCCTGCTTGCCACAAAGTGATTCTCGAATCAATGGAACGACTATGAGTAACGCAACTGCACTTGGTCGTCTGGAACAAGTCGATCTGCGAAAGGTCTGGGGCAGCGAACCCGGTGACTTCACGCCGTGGCTGGCCCAACAAGAAAACATTGCTCTGCTGGCCGACACGTTGGGAATGGACCTTGAACTTGAGGCTCAAGAGAAAGGCGTGGGGCCATACCGAGCGGACATCGTCTGCAAACAAAGGCCGGAGGGGTCGCTGGTCCTGATCGAGAACCAACTAGAAAAAACGGACCACACGCATCTGGGCCAGTTGATGACCTACGCCGCCGGGCTTGATGCGGTCACGATTGTCTGGATTGCGGAGCGATTCACCGACGAGCATCGAGCGGCACTTGATTGGCTCAACGAGATTACGGGCGAGAGGGTTAGCTTCTTTGGATTGGAAATCGAACTCTGGCGGATCGGAACCTCACCCATCGCCCCAAAGTTCAACGTCGTCAGCAAACCGAATGACTGGATCAAAGAAGGCGGCGGTGGTGGCGGAGCCGTGGTGATCACTGAGACCAAGCAGCTTCAACAGACTTATTGGCGAGCCTTGCGCGAAGTGCTGCTGGAAAAAATGAACAGCCTGAAACCTCAGAAGGCTCATCCGCAGCACTGGCTCACCGTTTCCATTGGACGTGCCAACTTCAATTTGGCGGCGCTCGTCAACACCACGGAGGAACGAATCGGCGTCGAGTTGTATTTGTCCGGTGCCGACGCCAAGAAGCACTTCAAGCGGCTTGAGGCGGAGAAGGCAGACATCGAGAAGGAAATCGGCCAGACATTGGATTGGCGAGAGTTACCCGAAAAGGAGTCGTCTCGCATCCTCTTGATGCGTCCCAACTCCAGCATCAAAGACTCCACACTTTGGCCTGAGCAGCACCAATGGTTGGCCGAGAAGCTGGAGAGATTCAATGCCGCTTTCCGCTCACGCATCCAAAAGCTGCCATCGACATACGCGACTGACGAAGAACATGTAGGATGAGTCCCGCAAACGCCAAAATTTTTCGATGACCTCGATCCGAGTCATGGTCCGCTACATCCTGAAAAACACGGCTACCCACCCGACCTCCAAGACGAAGCGACTAAGCTGGTGCTGAAACAGGCCGAAGTCTTATGCGCTGTCAGGGCCAATTGAGTTGTTCCGCTGCTCAATCTCGTTTGGCGAGCGGCAAGCCTGCCAAGCGTTGTTCGGCCGTCTTGGACCATTCGGTGTTGGGATAATCCTTGCGGACTTTCTCCAGCAGTCGAGCGGCTTGTTCGGGTTGCTTCATCTCCAAGAAGACACGCGAGGCTTCCAGCAGTGAGACGGCGCTCCATTCCGGATAGTCGTAGGTGAACGGCACGACCAAGAGTGCGTTGGCCGCTTCGGGCAGACGCTTTTGTTCCAGACGGCACAGAGCCGATTGGTACTGCGCCTTCGCGGCGATCTCGGCGGCGGTTTCCTTGATGACTTCCTGATAGGCGTTGACGGCGTTGTCGAACTGTTTTTGATTTTGCCACGCCCAGCCGATGCCGTAGCGAGCCTCTTGACGCCAGACACTCTGTGGGAAGCGTTGCAACAGGACTTCGTGAGTCTGCCGGCTTTGATCCCACTGCGCGGCCAGCGCGAATGCGTGTCCCAGTCGCAACAGCACGCGGTCGCTCAGCCCGGCGACGTTTTGCAACGGACCTTGATCGCGGAATGGCAGCCACAGTTCGATCGCTTTCGGCCAAGCCTTGAGTTGCATCTGACATTCACCGGCGCGAGCGCGAGCTTCGGGAGCCAACGTGCTCTTCGCGTCGGCCGCAACGGCTGCGAACTGCGCGAACGCATTCGCGTGATCGTTCTTGGCGACGAGACAGACGCCGAGCCGCAGATGCAATCGCTCTTCGACATCGGGTGCGGGTTCGAGATTCAATGCTTCGTTCAGCAACGCGATGGCCGGATCGAACTCTTCGCGCCGAGCGTGCATCTCGGCCAATTCCAGCCGCGATGTGATTGCCAGCGGTGAGTCCCCTTTCGCGGCGATCACGGCTTTGTACTGATCACGGCTGAATTTTTCGGACGGCTGCAACGCGATGGCTGTGATCGGGAACTGTGGAATCTTCGCATTGACGACTCCCACCAAACCGACCGGCTGCTTGGCGGCTTCTTCCTTTTGTTTCTTGATGGCCTCTTCGACCAGCTTGGCGCGAGCGGCATCGACCTCGACATCGCCGACCCACTGCGCACACCACGCAGCTTCGTAAAGCATCCGCTGATGAATCTCCGAGCCGACCGCTTTCGGTCCCAGTGCTCCGGCCTGAGCGACGAAGTACACGCCGGTCTCCGAGAGTTGCTTGATGCACTCTGCCACTTGCTGGTTGGCGGCGGTGAGTTCTTCCGGCTTGGCGTCTTTCTTCAGCAACATCGCTCGCGCGGCGGCCAGCTTGGGAGCGAATTCTTCGCGGCGACATTGACCCGCTCGCCATGCAGCATCGGCCGCTTCGGGGCTGGCCGCGTATTTCTGCTTCAAGCTTTCAAATTGCGTGCGTGCCTCGCCGAGCTTAGCGACGTCCAGCTTCGCGGGGTCTTTGTAAGCCAACTCTTTGATCGCCATCGCGTGGTGGTAGTGCAGCAGCGGAGCCCAGGCCGCTCGCGTCGGGTCCGCGGTCAGCGCGGCCTCGTAATTCGTTCGAGCTTCCTGCAATGCGGCAGCCGCTTCCGTCGGTTTGTTTTGACTGCGGAACAAAGTCGCTTGTCGTAGGAACGCCAGCGGCGCAACCGGGGCCTGTTTGAACGGGTCGGCTTTGAACCGATTCAGCTCGTTGATCGCTCCGTTGACGTCGTTCATTTCAACGAGGCAGTTGGCTCGTTCGAGCGACGCAGTCGGAGCGGACG
>CAZILR010000446.1:0-5155 GCA_964539995.1 uncultured Planctomyces sp. | reverse complement strand
TGTGTCCGCAACCGTGGCCGGCTGCTCCGTTGGTGACGGCGACTCGATCGGGAGCGACCTGTTGCGAGAGATTCGGCAGGGCGTCGTACTCGGCGAGGATGCCGACCACCGGCTTGCCGGAGCCGTAGCTCGCGACGAATGACGTCGGCATGTGAGCTACGCCGGTCTGCACTTCAAAGCCAGCGGCCTTGAGCTTTTCGACCAGCAGCGCGGAGGAGCGTCGCTCTTCCAAGCCGACTTCGGCAAACTCCCAAATCGCTTTGTTGACCCCCTTGAGTTGCGTCTCCAGTCGAGTCACTTCTTGGAGGGCTGTCTGCTGAGACTCGCGCCATTTCGCCGAGTTGGCCGGTTCATCGGCGTGAGCTGATGAGATCGCTGCGAGCACACAGAGAACACTGATTCGATGGCATAAGGCGCTTCGCATGACGACGGTCTCCGTGGCGGGCAAGAGGACTCACAGGCATTGGACCGAGCAGCCACTCACGAGGCAAGCGGCCAACCGCAGGTACGAATTGGGTCTCACTCGACCGTGGTTTGCGGACGGCTATACTCCGCCCGCCCAATCGGGGCAGGAGAGCGCTCCTCTGGCAAGGATGGCGAGATGGCTGAACCGAAGACGTTGCATCAAAAACTCACGGAACTGACCAGCAACTTGTGGTGGAGTTGGCAGGCGGGACTCAGCGAATCGTTCCGCGCGATCAATCAACCGTTTTGGTCAGGCAGCGGTCATAACCCGGTCGTGCTGCTGGAGGAATACCCTCCGGAAAAGCTGGAGCAGCGTGCTCGCGAGTTGGGTCTGCACTCGCGGATCAACTACGCCTATCGCCGCTGGCAAGAGTACATGGCCGCGCAGGACACTTGGGGCGCGACGCGAGCCGGCATCTTGAATCACCGTCCGGTTGCGTACTTCTCGGCTGAGTTCGGGCTGCACGAATCGATGCCGATTTATTCCGGCGGTCTCGGCATTCTGGCGGGCGATCATCTGAAGAGTGCGTCAGACCTGGGCATCCCGCTGGTCGGCGTCGGCTTGTTGTACGGCGAGGGCTATTTCTCGCAACACCTCGACGCGAATGGTTGGCAACAAGAAAGCTACAAGACCATCAACCCAGACAAGCTGCCGTTGAAGCCGGCGCTCGGCAAGGATGGGCAGCCGGTCGTCATCTCGGTGCAGACGCGGTCGGGGTCGATCTTCGCTCGCGTGTGGCGTGCGAGCGTCGGCCGCATTCCGCTGTATCTGCTCGACACGAACATCCCGAACAACTCCGAAGAGGATCGCCGGCTGACGGCTCGGCTGTACGGCGGCGATCAGCGCATCCGCATCCGGCAGGAAATCATGCTGGGCATCGGTGGAGCCCGTGCGCTTGCGGCCGTGGGCATTCAGCCGAGCGTGATTCACATGAACGAAGGACACTCCGCGTTCGCTCCGCTGGAGATCATTCGGACTCGGATTCAAGAAGACGGCTTGGCGTTCGATGCCGCACTCCGCGAGACCGCCGCGAGCTGCTGTTTCACGACGCACACGCCGGTTGATGCTGGACACGACCGTTTCGATACCGGGCTCGTCGAAGAGCACGTCGGCCCTCTCGGTGATCAATTGGGCTTAAGCCGTGACGCACTGATGGGACTCGGCCGAGTGAACCCGCAAAATCACCACGAAGCCTTCTGCATGACCGTGCTGGCGTTCAAGCTCAGTCGCAAGGCGAATGCGGTGTCCTCGCTGCATGGCGTCGTCAGCCGCCGCATGTGGGCCAGTCTCTGGCCGTGGCAGAGCGAAGAAGAAATTCCGATCGGGCACATCACCAACGGGGTGCATGTGCCGACCTGGCTGGCACCTCAAATGCGAGTCCTTTTCGACCGTGTCTTGCCAGTCAACTGGCACACACGCACCGGCGAGCCGGACGTTTGGTCCGGCTTCGAGCAAGCGACCGCTGGAGAACTTTGGGAGACGCACCAGTCCCTGAAGAACCAGTTGATCGGCTTCACGCGCCGACGGCTCGAAACCTATGCCCGGCGGAACAGCGCAACTGACGAACAGATTTCCGAGATTGCCAACGTCCTCGATCCGCGAGCACTGCTGATTGGCTTTGCTCGCCGATTCGCGCCGTACAAACGGACGGATTTGATTCTGCGCGAGTTTGAACTCATCGCCGAGCTAGTCAACGACTCGCAGCGTCCGGTGCAGTTCATCTTCGCTGGCAAATCGCACCCGCGTGACGACAACGGCAAGGCGATCCTGCAACGAGTCTTTCAAGCGACTCAGCAATCCAAGCTGAAGGGCAAGGTCGTGTTCCTCGAAGACTACGACATCAATCTTGCTCGGCACTTGGTGCAAGGGGTCGATGTGTGGCTCAACAATCCGCGCCGACCGCACGAAGCGTCGGGAACCAGCGGCCAGAAGGTGGTGCTCAATGGCGTGCTGAATCTGTCTGTGCTCGATGGTTGGTGGGCGGAAGCCTACGACGGCACCAACGGCTTCGCGATCGGCAACGGACGCACTCACGTCGATGACGCCGTCCAGGACGAACGCGATTGGAAAAGCCTGGTCGATACGCTGCGGAACGAAGTCCTGCCGATGTACTACGAACGGGACGCCGACGACCTGCCGCAACGCTGGATCAAGCGAGTCAAACGCTCGGTTCGCACGCTCGGCTGGCGATTCAACTCGGATCGCATGGTGATGGACTACGTCAACCTGTGCTACGTCCCGGCGGCCGGTGGACTGTCGAGCCAACTTCCGACGCTGTGAGATCACAGCGATCAAGCCAATCGACACGCCGCCAATGTGGAGTAGCGTGCGCCGTCGCGTTCGCGTTCCGACCGCACGAACTCGACGGATTGAATCTCGACCGTGCCGAAATCCGTGTTGGCGTGCTGCCGTAGCAACTCAAACAATTCGCGAGGCGGCCGGCCTTTTACACGAGCCAGCGTCAGATGCGGATGAAACGGCCGCGACTCGCGAGCGAAGCCGAGCGGCTCCAGCACCGCTTCCAATCGCAGAGCGAGCGACACCAGCGGTTCCGCGTCGCTCAATCCTGCCCATATCACGGACGGCCGATCGACGTGGGGAAACGCCCCCAGCCCCGCGACTCGCAACACAAACGGCGGTTGCCCGATCACAGATTCGGCGATTTGATTTTGAATCGCGTCTCGTGATTCGATCGGCGTGTCCCCCAGGAACTTCAACGTGACGTGCAGGTTGTCCGGCGACACGGCAACCACCGGCCAGCTCATCGTGGCGAGCGATCTCAACACCGGCCGCAATGCCAACGGTATCGAAATCTTGACGGCGACGAATGTGCGGATCGAGTCGGACATGGGCGACGTCCAGCAGTTCCGTCCTACTTCGCGTGATTTTGCTTCCACAGCGCGGCGAGCTGATCAAAGCCTTGCAGCGGCGTTTTACCCTCAGCCATTCCCTCGGTGAGTTTGACCGGGGGAGCGTTGCCCTTGCGCCGCCGGGAGGATTGATCGGCGGAATCTTGTCGGCGATCGTCTCGTTTCGGCTCCGCCGCAGCAGTTGGAGTCAACGTCGCAGTGGCAGCAACTTCTTGAGGCTGCGTCGCGTTCTCCGTTGGCCGTGGAGGACGCTGAATGAACGGACGGCGTGCGCGTTGCGATTGAGCTTGGGTGTTGTTGTCCTGAGCTTGAGGTTGCTCACGGCGCGGCGGTTTCGGGCCGCGGACTTGGCGAGGCGTGCCGGGTTTGATCATCGTCAAACTGACCCGCTTGCGCTCTTTGTCCACGCCGAGCACCCACACCGTCACAACATCGCCGACCGAAGCGAGACTGTGTGGCGACGGCACATAGTTCACCGACAACTGGCTGATATGAACGAGGCCGCTGTCCTTGAGGCCCACATCGACGAACGCGCCGAAATCGACGACGTTGCAAACGGTGCCGGTCAGCTCCATGCCTTCTTGCAAGTCGTCCAGATTCAGAATGCCCTGCTTGAAGACCGGGCCGGGCAGATCGGTGCGCGGGTCACGGCCAGGGCGCGAGAGTGCGTCCAGAATGTCCTTCAACGTCGGCAAACCGACGGATAATTCCTCGGCGAGGCTCTCGACGGGAAGCTGCTCGATGCGCTGCCGCAGTTCTTCGTGAGTCTGCTCCGCTTCGCTCAAACTGCTGGCGTTGAGGCCAAGCTTTTCGAGCACTTTGTTGGCGGCTTCGTAGCTTTCCGGATGAATCCACGTCCCATCGAGCGGTTCGTCGCCGCCGCCGATCTTCAGGAAGCCGGCCGCTTGCGTGAACGTCCCCTCGCCCAGTCCGGGAACTTCCAGCAGTTGGCGTCGTGACTTGAAGCGACCGTTCTGCTCACGCCACTCGACCACTCGGCGAGCGATGAGCTGATTCAACCCCGACACATGCCGCAGCAACGAAGCACTGGCCGTATTCAAGTCCACGCCGACGAAGTTCACGCAAGACTCGACGACTTGGTCGAGCGATTCTTTGAGTTCCTTCTTGCTGACGTCGTGCTGGTACATGCCGACGCCGATGTGCTGCGGCTCGATCTTCACGAGTTCACTGAGCGGATCGAGCAGGCGTCGGCCAATCGAAATCGTGCCGCGCCCCGTCGCATCGAGTTCTGGAAACTCTTCGCGAGCTACTGTGCTGGTCGAGTAGATACTGGCACCCGCCTCGTTGACGATGACGTACCGAGCCTCCGGCAACTCTTTGGCGATCATCTCGGTGACGAGGTCTTCGGTCTCGCGGCAGGCGGTACCGTTACCGATCACGACGACTTGGCAATTGTGCTGACGCATCAATTCGGCCAACTTGGCGGAACAGGTCGCACGCTTCTCGGCGCTGCCGGTGACGTAAACGACATCCGCCGCGACGAGACTGCCGAACTCATCCAACACGGCGATTTTGCAGCCCGTGCGAAAACCGGGGTCAATCGCCAACACACGCTGGCCGCGCAGTGGCGGCTGCAACAACAAGCTCCGCAGGTTACGAGCGAAGACTTCGATCGCGTGAGCCTCGGCCTTGTCGGACAGCTCGCGACGGATTTCCCGTTCGAGACTCGGTTGAATCAACCGTTGATCCGCATCGACCAAACAGGCTTTCAGGAACTCGCGATGTGGATGCGACTCCCAGCCGTAGTGTCCGTCGCACGCCGCCTGCACGGCCGCGTCATCCCATTCAAACTTGATGC
>CAZILR010000445.1:0-5156 GCA_964539995.1 uncultured Planctomyces sp. | reverse complement strand
GGGCCTGCTGGCGCTGCTCCGGCAATGGCAGAGCGCGCGGCTTGAGACGGTGCGAATGCGCCGGATCGCCGAGTCGCAGCGAATTCGCGAAAAGTGCCGGCCCGTGGGCATTCGGCAACGCGAGTGGTGATTCCGCCACGAATCGAGCACCGCGCAGTCAGTCAATGTCAGCGGTTCGTCTCGTCATCGCGCCGATTTCCGGCGACATGCTGTTCCGATCGCGCAGACTTTGAGGTTGGAGAATCGACAGCATTGCTACGACCGTGATTGTTTCCCCGGTCGTTCAGGGCACATGGCGGAAAAGCCTCAAGTGCGAATGCCGATTGCAGAATTCTGACCGAGATTTATTGGCCGCCGGGCAGGCCGCCAGTCGGACGTTGGCTCGGTGTGTCGTCACTAGCCCATTGAGTTTCATTCACAGGAAAATTGGGAGGCAGCAATGTTTGGTGCGAAGACGAAACGGGAAATCCACGCCAGCGGCATGAACAGCTCATCGACGATGTCGTCGGTGAATCAAAAGATTGACGACTTGCAGAGCACCTTGGACCAAGAGCAGGCGGCCAACACCGCCGAGGCCGCTGTCGCATCCACGGACGTTCGACAAAACGTCATCGGCAAGGGAACGGTCATCGAAGGCAATGTTCAGGCCGAAGGGGACTTGGTCGTGGAAGGGGTCGTCAAAGGGGACGTGACCACCAAGACGAAATTCGTGGCTGGCCCTTCGGCGATCATCGAAGGAAACATTCTCGCTCAGCACGCCGAGATTGCTGGCCGAGTGCAAGGCACCGTCAAGGCGTTGGGGCTGTTGGTTATCAACTCCAGCGGCACGATCCTGGGCGATGTGATCACGAAAGACCTGAATGTCGAATCGGGTTCGACGTTCAACGGCCGGCTGCAAGTCGGCGGGAACATCAGCACGACTCCGATTCAAATCGCGAAGGTGACGGTCACGCCAGTTCCCGCACCGGTCGCAGTGGATTCGGTGTTCGATGCGCCGCAGGCCGAGAAGTCGAGCTTCGCGCTGGACGACTCCGACAAGACCGCTGAGCAACTGACGGCGAATCTCGCGAAGAGTGTGATGTTGCGTTAATCGAACGATCAGCCAACCTCGGTGAGCGGGTGAAGACATCTCCCGCTTGCCGCTTTTTCAACCATCATCCCCGGAGTCCTTGCGATGAGTTCTTCACGCTGGAGAGTCTTGACCGCTTATCTGCCTGGCATCGCCTCGGTGGTGAATTCCTTTCAGTCTTCAGAGGTGCAACTAGCGGTCTATCAGTCTCTGATCAAAGCCTTAGACGCGAAGACCGCAGCCGAAGACGCCCAGGCGGCGGCGAAGGCCCGCGCATCCTTGTCCCGAAACAAGCCAGCTCCCGAACGTGAGTTCGTGCCCAGTTCGCACGACGACGAGTTGGCCTACGACATCGTTCATGGCGAGAGCATTCACGCCATTATGGGCAAAAGTTGAATCCGTGTTACTTCGTGACTCGCCTCCTCGCGAGTCGGTTTGTGAAAGTCGGTCATGCTGGAACATGACGTCAGCGAACAAGAGATGCTCCAAGCACTGGCGCAGCTTCGTCGCCAGTGTCCGGCTGGCGATCCGCAATTATTTCCGGCGTTGCAGCGTTTGGCGAAAGCCTACTTCGAGCAGCATCGGTACGCCGAAGCCCGTGAATTGCTGACGGAATCGCTGAAGATCCGCGTTGATACGCTGGGCGAGACACATTACCTCGTCGCCGAGAGCATCGCTCAGTTGGCCTCGGTCGAGACTGCTTTGCATGACCAACCGGCGGCGATCACTCTGTTGCGCCGAGCACAGAAAATCGTCGAGGCGTGTGGCAGCGAACGCCAAATGCAACTGGCCGTTTTGCTGAATCAACTGGTGGAAGCGCTGTTCGCGGATAATCGCTTCGTTGAGGCGATGGAACTGTGCAAGCGAGCGTTCGATCTGCTCGGCGGCAATATCCACACCGTGACGCCGGAGATGATGCGCACTCGGAACAACCTGGCGGCGTTGCATGTCGCTCGCGGTGAGTACTACCTCGCGGCGCGGCTGCTGAAGCTCAATGCTCAGATCATGAAGGGGGACGGCAAGGCCCACGATCTTGCTGTCTCGACCACGTTGAACAATCTGTCGGAAGTCTTCCGGCTTCAAGGACAGCTCGAAGAAGCGTGGCATCAAGCGGTGAAAGCGTTATGGGCACGTCGCCGAGCCGTGGGACGCCAACATCCGCTGGTCGCGCAAAGCTGGTCGAATCTCGCGACGATTCGACTCGATGCCGGCCGCTATCCGGCGGCGGAGTCGCTGATCAAACGGGCGCTCGCGATTCGCCAAGCCCATTCGCAGTCGCACCCGGCGCTGCACGCGGCCACGTTGCGAAGTCTTGCGCAAGTCGTACTCGCGGCTGGGCGATCGTATGAGGCGGAGACGATCTACCGGCAAGCGGCCGACATCTACGAGAAGGCGTTCGGGCCGAATGATCCGCAGCTCGCGCTGACACTGACGTTTCTGGGTCGGTTGCACATCGAGTGCGGTCAGCACGGCAGCGCGCAGCAAGTGCTGTCGCGAGCGGTCGAAATTCAGAATGGCCGTGGCGATGTCCGCGACGCCGCGATCGCGTTGACCTTCAACACCTACGGCAATCTGCACGCGGCTCGAAACAACTTCGAGCAAGCCGAAGCGTTTTATGGACGTGCTTTGCAGGTTCAGCGAGATGTTTTGGGAGGCGACCATCCCGACGTGGCGGCAACGCTGGTGCTGTTTGGCGACGCGACGTTGGCGCGAGGCGATCACGGTGCCGCGGAGAAGTCCTACCGCAAGGCTCTAGAAATCTGCCGCAAGCAATTGGGCGAAGGGCACAAGTCGGTCGCCGAGGGAATGCACCGCCTTGCCAAGCTGATGGTTGCCGACAACGAACCGGAGCGAGCGATCGAACTGTGTGCCGCGATCCGCAAGAAGCATGCCCGCACGCTGGATCAATTCCCCGGACTGCATGCCGACGTGCTGGGAACACTCGCTGACGCCCACATGGCTCTGGTTCACTTCGACAACGTCGAATCGTTGTCACACGAGGAGCTTTCGCTGCGAGAGCCGCATCAGCAGGCTCGACCGGGCGAATCGCTACCGGTGCTCAGCCGACTGACGAAACTTTATCTGCGACGTGAGCAGTACGATCCCGCGTTGGCGATGTCTCAGCAGCTCGTCGCGCTGGCCGAGCGTCTGCATGGAGCCAATCATCCGAACATCGTGCCGGCCATTGAGCAACTCGCCGCAGTGCAGATCGCCCGTGGAGACGCAGACGCCGAAGCGGCAGTCGAACGCACGATGAAGCTGCGTGAGCGGAAGTTCGGTGCTGATTCCGACGAAGTCACCGTCGGCTTTGAACACTTCGCCAATTTGTTTCATGCGGCCGGACGAGGTCCGCTCGCCGACGAGTATTTCAACCGTGCTTCCAATCTTCGAGACCGACATTCACACGCCTTGTTTGTGTGAGACCGAACCATGACGCTCAAACTGACCGCCGCCTCATTTCTCAACGGTGTCCGCAACAGCGGACTGGTCGAAGCGGAACCGCTGGAAGTTGTCATCCGCGAAATGCGTGCGGCGGGCGGCGACGTCAACGATTCTCGCACGATCGCGACGGAACTGATTCAACGCGAACTTGTGACCGATTGGCAGGCAGACAAGCTGCTGCAAGGCCGGCACAAGGGATTCTTCCTCGGCCGCTATCGCCTGATGCGGCTGCTCGGCACCGGGCAGATGAGCGCGGTTTATCTCGGCCGGCACATCTACATGGATCACCTGGTGGCGATCAAGGTGCTGCCGGCGGACAAGGTTGGCGACACGTCGTATCTCGGCCGCTTCTACCGCGAGGCGAAGGCAGTCGCTGCGCTCAGTCATCCGAACATCATCCGAGCGTTCGATGTCGATAAGCAGGTCGAAGCCGGTACCGACATCCATTTCCTGGTGATGGAGTACATCGAAGGCAAGCTGCTCACGAATCTGATCAACGAGAAAGTGGATCATCGACTCGACTTGGTCACGGTTGCGGACGTCATTCGGCAAGCGGCCGAGGGGCTGGCTCACGCGCACGCCAAGAGCATGGTCCATCGCGACATCAAGCCCGACAATCTGCTAGTCAACCTGGATGGCCAAGTCAAAATCCTAGACCTCGGCCTCGCTCGATTTTTCAAGACGATCGACGAGGAATCGTTGACGCTCAAACACGACGAACGAGTCATCGGCACCGCTGATTACCTGGCTCCCGAACAGGCGATCGACAGTCACAGCGTCGATTCGCGAGCGGACATCTACGGCTTAGGCTGCACGTTTTATTGCGCCCTCACCGGCCATCCGCCGTTCACCGAAGGGACGCTGGTCCAACGCTTGATGGCTCACCAGTCGCAACCGGCCCCACCCGTGACCAACGAACGTCCCGACGTGCCCGAATCGTTAACGAAGATTCTCGACCGGACGCTCGCGAAGAAGCGAGAAGACCGCTACCAGACCGGCCGCGAACTCGCTGACGCGCTGACGTCGTGGTTGTTCGAGAATGCTCCGCACGAATGGAAAGAGAAGCACCTGCCGATGTACGCCGCGCTGCGACTGCAAGACATGCTGAGCAATCCGCAGAAGGCCAGACAAGCTGAACCACCAACGACTCCGCCAGCCGAGACCGATCTCAAAGCTCCATCGAGCGTGGCGACCAAGACGCTCAACGACAGCGGCGACGTTCCGCCTTCCGTCACGAAACCGAAATCGGCAGCCGCGTCAAAACCTCCATCCGCACCAAAGCCAATCGCCTCCGATGCCCCCAAGACCGCCAGCGCAAAGGCCGCCAAATCCAACTCGACCGCCGAACTGCGTCTCGCATTACGACCCAAACCCGCCGAACCGCAGAACTTGTCCACGATCGCTCGCCGTCATCCCGCTGTGACGGTTGTCGTGAGCGTTCTCGCGACCGCAGCGCTCATCGCGGCGGGAGTCTATTTCCTGCGGCCTCCGCAACCCGCTTCCGCGAATGACCGGAGCCAAGCGACGTCCGAGCCCTCACAAACCAATCAGGCCGAGCTGGCGAAGGCGAAGTAGCAGCAGGCACGCACCGAGGCTGTGATTTTTGTCGCCCTGTCGCTCCGCGACAGGATTGCCGAACGCTTCG
>CAZILR010000444.1:0-5161 GCA_964539995.1 uncultured Planctomyces sp. | reverse complement strand
GAGCGCATCGGGCGACCGAACGGTGAAGCTGTGGAACGTCGCGACCGGCGAACGGCTCGACACGCTCAATCAACCGGAGAAAGAACAATACGCGGTCGCGTTTAGTCTCGACGGCAAGCGGATTGTCGCGGGTGGTGCCGACAAGCGGATTCGCGTGTGGGACATCACTGCGGGAGGCAAAGAGGGAACGAACCCGATCGCGTTTTCGCGGTACGCTCATGAAGGAGGCATTCTCAAGCTCGCCTTTTCGCCGGACGGAAAGATACTGGTTTCGTCGGCCGAAGATCGGCGAATCAAATTGTGGGAGACGCCGTCGTTCACGCAGCTCAAGGTTTTGGAGACTCAACCCGACTGGCCGCAGGCGCTGGCGATCTCGCCAGACAATTCGATGCTGTTAGTCGGCCGCTTAGACGGATCGTTGCAGTCGTATTCGATCGCGAACGCCGGCGCGGGACTCGTCGCCTCGACTCCTCTGACGGGCGACCCGATTCCGCCGCTCGCGAGCGAATCCGCTCCGATGCAGACCGTTGATGAGGCCGAACCGAATGATGCGTTTGCGCAAGCTCAGGTGATCTCGCTACCGATAACGCTCAACGGCAAGTTCGCGGCTGCAGGAGATCGCGATCTCTTTCGCTTCGAGGCCAAAGCGGGACAAGTCTGGATGCTTGAAACCAACGCGGCCCGCAACAAATCGCTGGCCGACACGAAGCTGGAAGTGTTGTCTCTCGATGGCCGGCCGGTTCAACGGCTCGTGCTGCAAGCGGTGCGCGAGACGTACAACGAATTCCGCCCCATTGATTCCAATGGTCCCGATATGCGTCTGAAGAACTGGGAAGAGATGGACCTCAACCAATTCCTGTACATCGGCGGCGAAGTCCTCAAGACGTTTCGGATGCCGCAAGGCCCGGACTCCGGAATGCAGATGTACGCCAACGGAGGCAAACGGATCGGTTACTTTGATACGAGCGCCACGGTCCATGCGCTCGACGAAATCTGCTACATCGTCGAGCCGTATCCGGTCGGCACGAAGTTGATCGACAACGGACTGCCGGTCTTCCCCTTAAATTATGAAAACGACGATGACGGCGAACGAAAATTCGGCAGCGACAGTCGGCTGCGATTCACTGTTCCGGCCGATGGAGCGTATCTCGTCAAAGTCACCGACACGCGCGACTTCGGTGGCGACAAGCACGATTACTCGTTGACCGTGCGATCTCCGAAACCCGACTTCACACCGTCGTTGGCCGGCGGCAAAGACGCGACGGTCGCCGCAGGTAGCGGCACGCGAGTCACTTTTCAGATCGAACGCTCTGACGGTTTCGACGGCGATGTCCGCTTTGATGTCGCGGGATTACCCGAAGGCTTCTCGATTTCATCGCCGACCATCATCCAAGCCGGGCACCTGCAAGCCCGTGCGGTCTTGAGCACCACACTGGATGCCAAAGAAAAAGCTCCACCGAAGGAAGCTTGGGCGAATGTGAAGATCACTGCGACTGCGACCATCCACGGGCAAGCCGTCACGAAAGAGTCCGGCACGCTGGGTGAGATCAAACTCGCGGACAAGCCGAAATTCGTCGTCTTTCTGAACCTCGATCGCCCTACGCTCAAGGCCGGCGAGAACAATGCCGCTCCGGCGACCGACTCTCGCACGCCACCGGATGACATCCCGGAATTGGTCATTGCACCGGGCACCACCATCACCGCGATGCTGCGAATCAACCGAGCCGAGAACTTCAACAACGAGCAACGCTTCGACGTCGATAATCTGCCGCACGGAGTGATCGTGGACAACATCGGACTCAGCGGCGTGATGATTCGGCAAGGAGAGACTGAGCGCCAAATCTTTCTCACGGCATCAAGCTGGGTGACGGATTCGACTCGGCTGATCTACGGCATTTCGCAGCAAGAAGGAAACCAAGCGTCGAAGCCGGTACGGTTGGTCGTCCGCAAACCGGGACAAGTCGCACGGACCAACGCGAACGAATGACTGTTTCAAATCTCGAATCAATCGTCGCCACGTTCGCCGGAGCGTGGGATTTTCGCGGGTTTTCCCACGTTCTGGCGAACGTGGCTGCGCAGAATCAATGCGTCGCCAGATAGGTCCAGGTCGCGGCGGTCGACATCGCAATCAGCGTGTAAACGAACAACGCCGAAAGCATTTTGCAGATTTGTCGGCCGGCCAATTGATCCTCAGAGACAAATTCCGCAAGCTCGCTCTTGTCGAAAAGTTCTTCGCTGGCAGCGGCAGATTCAGGGGCGAGAGTATCGGACATCGAATTGGCTCCGGATGCGGCGATGATAGAATGCTGGGGATCTAGCCCGTCGGGCGAAATCCCCGCTTGAAACGGGCGGGATTCTGAGGAAATCATGAGGGCCTGTCGAGTTCACTCGCCAGGATTCTTGGTCAATTGTGTTTGCGTGAGGTGTCTGCCATGCCTTTGTACGAGTATGTGATCCTGAATGACGATGGCTCCCACGGCGAGACCTTCGAGGTGTTGCAAAGAATCGCCGACCCGCCGCTGAAGAAGCACCCGCAGACCGGCCAGAAGGTCCAGCGAATCATGGCCGCTCCGAGCGTCAAGAAGAAATACTCTGGTGGCCCAATCCGCGGCGATATCAGTGACAAGAGCCTCGAACGCCAAGGCTTCACAAAGTATCAGAAGTCCAAAACCGGAACCTACGAGAAAGTCCTTGGATCGGGCCCCGACTTGATCAAGCGAGGGGCTGATTGACACCTGCAACCAGCAAATCCCCTTGGCATAAATCATCAGAGGCTCATCCGACGTGTCCACACCGCAGTTAACACCCACCACAAAGATCCTCTCGCGACGTTCACGAAAAACTTCGCTGTGGTTGCTGATGTTGGCGTGTGCAGTCAGTCTGGGAGCGTGGGGATGGCAAGACGGCTATCACATGTGGCTCGTCTATCGAGCCAAACATTGCATCGAGTCCCGCCAACCGGAAGCGGCCATTGAGGCGTTGTCCTCAGTCGTGAACTCGAATCCACAAAACGCCGAAGCGCATTACTTGTTGGCGAAAGCGAATCGAAGATTGGGAAAGATGCTCCAAGTTCGATCGCATCTTGAGAACGCTCTGCGTCTGGGGTACGACGTTAAGGCCGTGACGAGAGAGCAGTGGCTGGCGCAAGCACAATCCGGACAAATGCGAGAAGCCGAACCGCATCTCGCAAGCCTTTTGGTGAACCAGGACGAGGATGTCCGCAATGTTTCCGAGGCCTACGTCAACGGTTTTTTTCTCACCAACAAATTGGCGGATGCCTTTCGCTTGTTGGATGTTTGGCAAGCGGACTTCCCAGATGATCCACAGCCCTATGTTTTTCGTGGCCAGTTCTTCGAGTCGCGAACTCGCTTCGCGGATGCCGAGAATGCGTACCGCGAAGCCTTGCACCGCGGTCCACAACGGATTGATCTGCAAATTCGACTGGCGCGTTGTTTGGTCGTCCTTCGCAAATACGACGAAGGGCGACTCCAAATCGACAAAATCCTCGCGAAGAGTTCCCGGCATCCACCAGAGGTTCAGGAAATCCTCGCCAATTGCCTGTTTGAGCAGGGTGAAGCTGAAGAGTGCCGCCGACTCACGGAACAACTTCTGACGGAATCACCTCGCAACGTGACTCTGCGGAAGCTGGCTGTCAAGTTGCAACTTCAGGAAGGTCAAAGCCCGACCGTCCCGAGTCTGTTGACGGAATTGGTCACCGAACGCCCCTTCGATTTGGAGGTCCGATACTTGTACGCAACCACCTTGCAAGGAGCTGGCGAGACGAAGAGAGCCGCCGATGAGTTTCAATTTGTGGCTGCGGCCCGCAATGAAATCGCTCGCGCCAGAAAGCTTCAAGAAACCATCGAGTTCCACCAACCAGCCAATGTCGATCTCAGGTATCAGATCGGTGAGATTTTGCTGAAGTACGAATCTCCTGAAGCGGGTGCCGGATGGATGCGCAGCGTGCTTGAAATTGATCCCACCCACCAACCTGCACATCAAGCGCTCGCGGACTACTACCAGCGAATCAGAGCCTACGAGCAAGCTCAAGAGCATCGCGCACACCTAAAAGGGCCGCCAGGCGAAAGGTAACTCGGCCCCTGTCACGCAGTGGTGTGGCCAGAGAGCGAGTGCAGAGAGCACAGTAATTTTGCACAGTCTCTGCGCTCTACCACCGGCACTTCCTAGAGGATTGCGAGGTGCGTGTTCATGGTTAAAGCACCAAAATACTGCGGCCGGACAAGATGTCCGGCCGCAGCCAATTCATCCACAGATTCTCAATTGGCAATCCTAGAAATTGCCAACCGTCTTTCTTTCGCGCCGACCACCAAGAGCCTGATAGGTTTGGTAGTCGATATTTTGGTTCACGAATCGAACCGTCCCATCGGCCATCAAAAAGTGAGCCCCGCCAGCGTGAGCGGATCGAAATCCCCAAGAGATATTCCATTGGCTCCAGTCACGACAGTCCGTCGGAGCTGTGCAAAAACTGGGAAGATTGAAGAGATTCTGTCCGGTTGGCGAGCGGCAGGTACACATCGTATTGATGGGTGTCGATGTCGTTCCGTGATTCGCTTGTCCGTTAAAGTGCCATGCACCTGCACCGTGGCTCAGATCACAAACCGGCAATACTTCACCGATGGCAATGGTGGTGGAAGTACCGTCAGCAATTTCCTTCAGACCGATGCAGAATCCCCACCGGGTGAAAAGACCAGAAACATACTCGGGCCGATTGTCGTTGCCGTGATCCTGGTCACCACCTGGTCCCTCATAGTGTGTGCCGGGTGTCAGCCAGAAATTGCAGGCTCCGTTTGCGGAAGGAGTCCGCTGCGACCCCATGCTACCCACATAGTTCGACTGAGCCCAGCCGGCATAAAGCGGGTCCATCCCCGTGCCGTCCGAAGGACACGCGAAATACGGTCGCGTTGTCAGTCGCAGGAGCTGAGGTGCCGCCGCACTGTTTCCCACGTTTTGGTCGTAGGCACCGGCATTTCCGTTAATGTTGAAACGAAGCTTCTTGAAGATCTGATCGCCGTCCATGTAAGGCAGCACTCGAACCTGCCAACTGAAGCCGGTATGACCATCGTCCCAAATTCCGGCTCCTCCTTGCGACCAACCAAGGCTTGATGCTCCCGGGGGGAGCCTCTGAGTCGCATCGTGGTAG
>CAZILR010000443.1:3208-5183 GCA_964539995.1 uncultured Planctomyces sp. | reverse complement strand
GTAGCTGTCTTGATAGGCGGCCTCGAAGACCGCTCGAAGTTGCCGATCGGCTGATGGTTGTGAAAGACGAGTGAAAGTCGAATCGGGTTGGTCATCCGTGATTCCTTGGAGGCACTCATGATCGCGCTGCTTTGAAATTCAAACATCCGCCTGTCGCAGGAACGTCCCCGCCTCTTCCGGCGGGACCGAGTTGATGTAAAAGCCGCTGCCCCACTCGAAGCCGGCCACGCCAGTCAGGCGCGGGATGATTTCGAGGTGCCAGTGGTAGGCTTTCAAATCGAAGTTGTCGGCGTGAAACGGTGCGGTGTGCAGGATGTAGTTGTAAGGCGGGTTGTCGAGCGCGACTTCCAGCTTTTGGAGCGTGGTCTTCAGGACGTGAGCCAGTTCGTCCACGTCAGGTTCCTGAACCGTTTCGTAATGGCTGGCATGCCGTTTCGGAAGGATCCAAGTCTCGAACGGGAAGCGGCTGGCGAACGGGCAGAATACCACGAAGCTCGGCGAATCGAGCACCATTCGCTGCTGATCGGTCAATTCCTGGCGGATCATGTCGCAGTAGATGCACCGGCCGCGCCAACCGTGAAACTCCCTGGCTCCCCGCATTTCTTCCGCAACCGTAATCGGCACCACAGGTGTCACGATCAACTGCGAGTGAGCGTGTTCCAGCGACGCACCGGCCGCCGGCCCTTCGTTCTTGAAGACCATCGGGTGGACCAGCCGTTTGTCACGTTTCAAATCGACAAGCCGATCGTGATACATCCACAGCACTTCGCGAATGTTCGACGCTGGAAGCTGAGCGAACCGTGTTTCGTGGTGCGGGCAGTCGATGATGACCTCGTGAGCTCCGACCCCTTGCATGACGTCGTACATGCCGATGCCGCGGCTTTCGAGGTGTCCCTCGATTTTCAAAGCCGGAAATTTGTTCGGCACGCAACGGACTCGCCAACCGCGTTGGTTGGGGACTGAGCCGTGATGGCGGTAGCTCAAAATTTCGTTCGGACAGGTGGATTCGTTCCCCTCGCAAAACGGACAGAATTCCTCGGCGGTCGGATTCGGCGGGGATGCGAAATCGTTCGGCCGTTTGGCTCGATCCGGCGCGATGATCACCCAGCGACCGGTGATGGGATCCTTGCGGAGTTCAGGCATGTCGTCGTTTCTGAAGTTGGTTCTTAAATCGGGGACAGGCGACGGATTTGACTGACTCGCGCGAGTTCCGGGAAGACAGGCTACGGACTCATCCCTCGGCGACGTTGACGTAAACTTTCAGCGCCTCTTTTGCGTCGATCAGTTGCCGCATCATTTCTTGGTAGTTCTCCAAGCCGTTGATCGGTGTGGTGAGGATTTTTTGCGTGACGCTTGGATAAAAAATTTCCCCTTGGGCCAGGTCGCTGATGCCGGACTCGAAGTGACGGTAGTTGGCGTTCACCGACCCCAGCAGCAGTTTGTTGCCGAGCACCCAATTGAGATTGATGTGGTCCGTGTGGACTTCGACTTTGCGTTGGCCACCGGTGATGCTGGTCCAGACGATCGCTCCGTTATGGCCAAGGACATTCATCGCCTCGAACGCGATCGCGCTGTTGCCGGTCGCTTCGATGATGAGGTCCGGCTTGCCGGTGTGCTTGGCGAGTTCCGTCAGCGACATGCTCTGCGTGCTGATGTAGGTCGCGCCGTAGGCCTCGGCGATCTCGGCCTTGAGGTTCGGCTTCGTGCCGCGTGCGACGGTGAAAACCTCGACACCGCGCAACCGCAGGATCAACGTGACCAACAAACCGATTTGGCCAGCACCAGTGACGTAGGCCACCTTCGGTTCCCAAACGAGCAACCGCTTCTGAGCCTCATAGACTTGCTGAATCGCTTTGTCCGCGACGCTCATCGGTTCGGCCAGCACGCCGAGATGCTTGAGCGCCGGCGGCACACGGACGACGAACTCGGCATCATCGACGTAGTACTCCGTCAAGTACCCGTGCAGCAGGGTGAT
>CAZILR010000443.1:1946-3198 GCA_964539995.1 uncultured Planctomyces sp. | reverse complement strand
CCCCGCTCGTAGTAAGTTTCTTCGCTGGTGATGTCCGAGCGTCCGATTCGGTCAAAGATGGAAGTTCCCGGCCGGCGCACGGTGCAGGTGACGTAATCGCCCGGCTTGACGTGTCGCACGTTCGGGCCAACTTCCTCGACAATGCCGAACGACTCGTGCCCGAGCACCAAAAAATCGTAGCCCGGCGGCGGATTGCCGTACAGGCCGTCGTTGATCTCGCGGTCAGTCGCATCGACGCCAACCTTCAGCACTTTGACTAGCACGCCACGTCCGTTCGGGACATCGGTCACTCGCGGCTTCGGCAGTTCGGCCAGGTGAACGCTATCTGGATGACGCGGCTTAACGGCAATCGCTTTCATGGGAGCAGGCTCTCGGACGTTGGAGATGGAATTCATCGGCGAGACGACATTCGCAGCCTCGCAGAGTCAAAAGATTGTACGGACTGACCAAACGAGATTCGACGAATCGCGGTACGCTGCTACATTCCGCTCATGACCGTCGATTATCGAGTTGAACTGGATCGCTATTCCGGGCCGCTGGACCTGCTGCTGTTTTTGGTCCGGCGGAGCGAACTGGATTTGCTCGACCTGCCGATCGCCGAGATTACGGCTCAGTTTCAGCGGTATTTAGCGGCGTTGCAGTTCCTGGATTTGGAGCAGGCGGGCGATTTCGTCGTGATGGCCAGCACGCTGCTGGAAATCAAAAGCCGGCTGGCATTGCCAAATCCCGAAGAAGAGGAAGAAGTCCCGGTTGAGGCGACCGAAGACCCGCGCGGCGGCCTGATTCAGCAACTGCTCGAATACAAGAGGTTCAAGGAAGCGGCACGGGCTCTCGAAGAACGCGCGGCCGAATCGCTGGAACGCTACCCGCGACTCAGCGACGAACGGCCGGATGCAGTACGCGATCCGAGTGCCGATCGGATCAAGGGGGTCGAGCTTTGGGACTTGGTCAGCGCACTCAGCCGAGTGCTCGAAAGACGGGTCATCGAAGAGGAATCGAAGATCCGCTACGACGACACGCCGATCTCAACCTATGTCGAGCAGATCGGCGCGAAGGTTCGCGAGGTCGGTCGCGTGGCCTTCACGACGCTGTTCGATAACGCATCGCAACGCAGCCGCATCATCGGCATCTTTCTGGCGATTCTCGAACTGCTCCGCCATCATGGCTTCCGAGCCGACCAAACCGATGCCTTCGGCGAGATTTGGATTTTGCCACCAGACACCGCACCGATTGAGAGCACGCCCGGAGAAAC
>CAZILR010000443.1:0-1936 GCA_964539995.1 uncultured Planctomyces sp. | reverse complement strand
CCTGACCAAAATTGGCAAGACCATATCAATCGTGAATCGAGTCAGCCTGGAAAGACTGACCTACAGGAGCCAGCATGAACGTCCTCTCGCGATTGACCGAATGGCATCCCGAACTGACTGCGTGGCGACGCGAGCTGCACGCTCACCCGCAGACCGCGTTTGAGGAAACATTCGCTTCGGACCTCATCGCCTCGAAGCTACAAGCGTGGGGGATCGAGACGCATCGTGGTCTCGCGAAGACCGGCGTCGTCGGTGTCATTCGCGGCAAACAATCTGGCGACGCGCGACTGCGGAGCATCGGTCTGCGAGCCGACATCGACGCGCTCGACATCGAAGAGCAGAACGACGTCCCGCATCGCTCGCAGAATCCCGGCAAGATGCACGCCTGCGGTCACGACGGCCACACGACGATGCTGCTCGGAGCGGCTCGATACCTCGCTGAAACGAAAAACTTCGCCGGCACGGTACACGTCATTTTTCAGCCCGCCGAAGAGAACGAAGGGGGTGGCCGAGTGATGGTCGAGGAGGGCCTCTTCAACCAGTTCCCCTGCGACGCGGTCTTTGGAATGCACAACTGGCCGGGGATGCCGGTCGGCCAATTCGGAGTTTGCTCCGGCCCAATCATGGCTGCGTTTGATGTCTTCGAGATCATCGTGCGTGGCCACGGCACGCACGCCGCGATGCCGCATTTGGGCGTCGATCCGATCGTCGCGGCCTCGCAAATCGTGACCGCTTTGCAGACCATCGCCAGCCGCAATGTGAATCCGCTCGATCAACTGGTCATCAGCGTCACGCAGATTCACGGCGGCGACACCTGGAACGTGATCCCGACCCAAGTGATGCTTCGAGGCACCGTGCGAACATTTCGCAAAGAAGTGCAAGACATGGCCGAATCGCACATGCGGCGGATCGTCAGTGGCGTCGCGACGTCACTGGGAGCTTCGGCGGAATTGCACTACGACCGCCGCTACCCCGCGACCGTCAACACACCGCAAGAAACTCAATGGGCCGCCGAGGCCGCCGCCGAGGTTGTCGGCCAGCAACGAGTGGACACCAACGTCACTCCCTGCATGGGGGGCGAAGATTTTTCCTTCATGCTGCTCGAACGCCCCGGCTCATACATCTGGGCGGGCAACGGCCCGTCCGACAACGGCCGTGTGCTGCACAATCCGCGATACGATTTCAACGACGACCTGCTGCCGATCGGTGCGAGCTACTGGGTGCGACTCGCCGAGCGGCTGCTGAACTAAACCGTACCGCGACCGTCAGGGAGTGGCCTCGAAAACGAACAGGCCACTCCCTGACGGTCGCGGTACGGCTCTGAAATTGAACGAAGGACACAAACCATGATCGTGGTGATGAAACGCGGGACGACTCCCGAAGCGGTGCAAGAGATGGCTCGCCGAGTCGAAGAGGCGGGCATGAAGGCTCACATCATCGTCGGGACCGAGCGGACGGTTGTTGCCGCTGTCGGCGACGAGAGACCGGAAACCAAAGACCTGCTCGAATCCTACGAGGGTGTCGAACAAGTCCTGCCGATCCTCGCGCCGTACAAAGTTGCCAGCCGTGAGACGAAGCCAGAGCCAACGGTTGTCCGCACTCGCGGCTTGGTGATCGGCGGTGGCCATATCGGTGTCATCGCCGGGCCGTGCTCGGTCGAGAGTGAAGCCCAAATCCTGCTGGCTGCCGAACAAGTCAAAGCTGCCGGCGCGACCGGGCTGCGCGGCGGAGCGTTCAAGCCACGCACCAGTCCGTATGCGTTCCAGGGCATGAAGGAAGAGGGCCTGAAGTTACTCGCGCTCGCTCGCGAAAAGACCGGCCTCGCGATCGTCACGGAGGTCATGACTCCGCAGCATGTCGAACTCGTCGCGAAGTACACCGACGTGCTGCAAATCGGCGCTCGGAACATGCAGAACTATCACCTGCTGCAAGCGGT
>CAZILR010000442.1:0-5215 GCA_964539995.1 uncultured Planctomyces sp. | reverse complement strand
ATGCCGGATGCAGGCGGTGGCCGGAATCAAATGCGATGCCGAACGGCTCATGGAAGCATTTCATGGCATGATCATCAGCCCGCAGTTGCTCGATGAGATTGGCCCGGCGGTATGCAGTGGCCGCTCGATCTTCATTTACGGGCCGCCCGGCAACGGCAAATCGACCGTCGGCCGAGGACTGGGCCGTTTCCTCAATCGCTACAGCGGCGACATTTACGTCCCGTATGCCGTCACCACCGAGAACGCGATCATCACGGTCTTCGACCCCACTCTGCACATCGTCACCGACAACCACGACAGCGAGAATTCAGGCACTCGCGAGTCCGTCAGTGGCGATCAACGGCAGAAACTGGAAGCCACCGTCGACCTTCGTTGGCGACGAGTGAAACGTCCGGTTGTCATCACCGGCGGCGAACTGACGCTCGACCAGCTTGAATTACGCTTCAACAAGGTCAGCAACTTCTATCAGGCTCCGGTGCAGTTGAAGGCCAACGGCGGAGTCTTCCTGGTCGATGACTTCGGACGGCAAATCGTCAGTCCGAAGGATTTGCTCAACCGCTGGATCGTGCCGCTGGAAGAGCGGGTCGACTACCTCACGCTGAACACCGGCAAAAAATTCTCGGTGCCGTTCGAGTTGCTGATCATCTTCAGCACGAATCTCAACCCGCGCGAACTGGCGGATGAGGCGTTCCTGCGACGCATCCGGCACAAGATTCGGATCGGGTCTCCGAACCCTGAAATGTTCTCGCAAATCTTCCAACTGGCGTGCGAGCAGCGAAAAGTGCCGTTCGACGAACGAGCCGTCCAGTATCTCTTCGCTAACCACTACGCTCACGGCCGAACCCCGCGATCGTCAGATCCGCGAGATTTGTTAGAGATTGCCCAGTCGATCTGCCGATTCCGAAATCAGCGGTTTGTGCTTTCGCAAAAGCTGATGGAGGAAGCCACCTCCCGATTCTTCTGCGAAGTCTGAGTGTCCCCATGTAGGACGGACACTCTTGTCCGTCCCTCCGGCAGTTGTTGCCGTTCGGCGGACAGGATTGTCCGCCCTACAGGCCGCCACGGAGGGTGGCATGCCCATGACTCGTTTCACCATTCTGATTTTGATGCTGGGAATACTGACCGGCTGCGCGACTTCAAGCAGCGGCTGGCCGTCATTCGCCAAGCGCGGTGAAGACACTCGTCAGGCGAAGGCCAACCGCAAGAAGCTGAAAGATCCGAGCAAACTCGATCTGGCCTATGCGAAGTGGCAAGAGCAACTCGGCAATACGACTGAGGCCCGCGAACGCTATCAGCGTGTGTTGCACGATGAGCCGCAGTCGATCGAAGCGTTGCTGGGCTTGGCCCGCATGGACCAGTTCGCCGGACGCACGGCCGAGGCCGAACAAGGCTTCCGCAAGGCTCTCAAAAGCTCACCGAACGATCCAATCGTGCTCGATGCCTTCGGGCAATTTTACGCCGCGCAGGAAAAATGGCCGCAAGCGATCGACATCCTCAAACAGGGGGTACAAATCGCGCCGAACGATGACACGATCCGCTTCCACCTGGCCGTCGCGACCGCGAAGTCCGGGGACTTGGTCACCGCGAAACCGCTGTTCGTCAACTCGGTGGGCGAGGCCGAAGCGGAATACAACCTCGGTCTGATCCTGCACGATCAAGGCAAACTCGACCTGGCCGAGCAGCACTTCGTGCAAGCCGTACTCAAGAAGCCAACGCTCGAACAAGCTCAGTATTGGCTGAGCGAAATTCGCGTCGAAAAGGAAACCAAGAACGTGCTGGCCGGCACGAACAATCGCATTCGACCAGACATGCAAGCTCCAGCCGGAGCTTTGCCGAGCGTCACGAACCTTCAGGCGGCTCCCGTTGTTGAACACCGGCTGAGTCCCAATGACATGCTGGGCATTCAACAGACGTCTGCTCAGCAACCGTCGCCGAACGTCGCGCCGCAAACGAATGTCGCTCCAGCCTTCGGAGCAATCCCGGCAACCACGTCGCCGGCCTCACGTCCTGCGAGCGTCTTCAATCCGTTCGCCACCGGCACGCTGTCGCCCGGCGGTCTCTCGCCGCAGCAGCTTGAGCAACTCCGCAATCAGCGGTAACTCGTGGGGCCGGTTTTCAACCTGCCCGGACCTCGAAAATTCGACGGGCATGTTGAAAACCTGCCCCACGACTCGGCCCGGCAAAGTTTCACAGATTTGCCGGACATGCCGAAGTTCGGATTCGCTCATCGCGTGCCAGTTCTCCGGTCGATGCAGGCGAAGTACGTCAACCTTTCCAGGCTGACTGTTCCCCTTCGCCTCCCTAGAATCCGCCGCAGGTGTCTGCCGTGAACGCCGCACTTCGTTTGTTCGTTCCGGATTTCTTGTCAGACGCTCCGCTGTCTGTGCCAAAGACGTTGTCTCGCAGCAGTCAGCCCGTTCGCAGGAGCCGCCCGATGTCCAGCAATGTCCCGTTCAAATCGCGTCTTCCTGACCTGACCAATCAGATCGTCGAGACGTACCAGCAAATCAACTCGATCAACCACCTCGGACATTCGGCACTCCCCAGCCGCGAGGCGATCATCCAGATTCTGTTCGACCTGACCGAAGTGCTGTATCCCGGTTATCGACGCCGACAGAACCTGCATCTCGGCAACGTCGTGTACCACACGGGCGATCTGATCGACGCGATCTTCGATTCGCTGACCGAACAAATCACTCGTGCGTTCGAGCACGAGGTTCGCGTCAGTCAATCTGCGATCGGAGACGCGGCGACCATCGACTACCAGCGGCTGGCGGAAGAGCGAACCTTTGCCTTCCTGGAAACGATCCCGGAAATGCGGAGGATGTTAGCCGCCGACGTGCAAGCCGCGTTCGACGGCGATCCGGCCGCGAAGACGCTCGACGAGATCATCTTCTGCTACCCCGGTCTCGAAGCGATCACCGTGCATCGGATTGCTCACGAACTGTACCGCCTGCAAGTGCCGTTCATCCCCCGGATCATGTCCGAGTGGTCACACAGCCGCACCGGCATCGACATCCACCCCGGAGCACAGATCGGCCCGTCGTTCTTCATCGACCACGGCACCGGCGTCGTGATCGGCGAGACGACCGTCATCGAACAACACGTCAAGCTGTATCAAGGCGTGACGCTCGGAGCACTCAGCTTCCCGAAAGACGAGAACGGCAACATCATCCGCGGCGCGAAACGGCACCCGACCATCGAAGAGGGAGTCGTTATCTACGCGAATGCGACGGTGCTCGGTGGCGATACCGTCGTCGGTAAGAAGTCCGTGATCGGCTCAAGCTGCGCGATCATGAAAAGCGTCCCGCCCAACACGCAGGTCACGATGGAACGAGCACAACTCCGCTTCCGCGAAGCGTCGTAACACCGTAGCCCTGTCGCTCCGCGACAGGGAATGCCGACGCGAAAAACGGTCCTGCGTGTTGGAGTATCCTCCGAACTCGGCTTTCCTGTCGCGGAGCGACAGGGCTACGGCTGCTGAATCCGATAGAGTTGCGTCTCCGTTCGGATGAGCAACGCTCCATCCGCGACGGCATACGACGCGAACGTGCGCGGCTCCAATTCGTTTTTGGCGAGTTCCGTGTATTCGGCACCCGGCTTCAAGACGATGCCATCTCCCTGTTCGCTCTGCAAATAAATCTTGCCGTCGGCGAACAGCGGCGAGGCCGAGAAGTTGCCGCCGATTCGCTTTTGCCAGACCTGTTCGCCGGTCGCCGCCTGGAAACAAGTCGCGATACCACCGTCGCTGACGACGTACAACTGCTCCCCCACCAAGAGAGGGGACGGTGTGTGCGGCGCGGCCTTGTTCGTTTTCCACGCAACGTGCGTCTCGGTGACATTCCCTTTGCCGTCCGGCTTGATAGCCATCAGCACGGGCGTGTCGTAGCCGGAACTCAGGAAGATCAGTCCGTGGCCGTAGACCGGCCGCGGAATCACCGAGTAGCCGAGGCCGTAATCGACTCGCCAGATTTCGCTGCCGTCCTGCGGGCGATATCCAGCAACGTGGAATGTGCCCGGCGAGACGATCTGCTTCTCGCCGTTGACCTCGATCACCAGCGGCGTGCCGAACGAAAACTTGTTGCCGTTCTTGTGCTCGCGAGCCGTGCGCCAGCGAGTCTTTCCCGTCACCTTGTCGATCGCGACGACAAACATCGTGTCCATTCCGTCGCACGAGACGACCATCAGATCATCGACCAGGATCGGCGAGCCGCCGTTGCCGTGCCGCATCTGGTACTTCATTTCGCGATTCTGCCAAACGATCTGACCATCGAACGTCAGACAGGCAGTGCCGTGCGCTCCGAAATGGACGAACAACTGCTTGCCGTCGGAGATCGGCGTCGGGCTCGCGTGGCTGTTCTTCGAGTGAATCGGGCTGACCGATTTGCCATCCAGGAAAAAGACCTCAACGTCCCACAGCGGCTTCCCGGTCGCGAGGTTCAAGCAGATCGCTCGCAGCGACAGATCTTTCTTGTCGCCGTCACCCATCGGCACGGCGGTCGTCACGAAGATGCGATCACCCACCACAATCGGTGATGACCAACCAAGCCCAGCGATGCTGGCTTTCCAGGCGACGTTCTTGGTCGCGGACCACTCGGTCGGCAATTTCGAGTCGGCCGCGTGCCCCTGTCCTGTTGGCCCTCGGAACTCAACCCAGTCGCCGGCCGAAGCATTCGCCACGACGAAACCTAGAACACCAATCGCCAAGATACCCCGCATGGTTCTCTCCGAATTGCAGTTCCCTAGCCCCTGGCCCTCAATCCCTAACCCCTATTTCACCTCAGTGACTTCCAATTTCCGGATGCCGCGCGGCGTCGAGAACTCGACGAGATCACCCACCTTCTTGCCTTGCAGTGCTTGGCCGAGCGGGCCGCTCATCAGAATTTTCATGATGTCGGCGTCGTAGTCCTCTTCGCCGGGACCAACCAGTTCGTAGCCTTCCTTCTTGTTGTTGCTGAGATCCTTCAGCATGACGATCGAGCCGAACGCGGCGATCCCTTTGGGTTGCGTGGACTTGTCCACGATCACGCAGTTGGCCAGCCGATGCTTGAGCTGATTGATCTTGGCCTGCATGCGGCCCTGATTCTCACGCTGGCCGTGGTACTCGGCGTTCTCGCGAAGATCCCCTTCGGCGCGAGCATCGGCGATGAGCACCGCCAACTTCGGCATTTCTTCTTCTTCCATCCGGCGAATCTCTTCGCGGAGCTTGTTGTAG
>CAZILR010000441.1:0-5221 GCA_964539995.1 uncultured Planctomyces sp. | reverse complement strand
CTCTGTACTCAATCGAGGTACACAAACTCATTCAGGTTGATTGCCAGCAGGCAGAAGCGTCGCAGAGCTTCGTCTGCGGTGACTTTCTCTTGCTGCATGTTGTCGTTCACAAACTTCATCCCGCGAGCGATCTCACGCTCGGTCGGTTGGCGTTGCAGCACGCGAGTCAGTCCCGCGTTGACGCAAGCGGCCACGTCGTTTCCGGCTTCGCGTCGCAGGTTGTTGGCGAAGAGAGCGGCTTGTTCGTTCGCAAACGTGCTGTTGATGAGCGCGAGCGCTTGCGAGGGTTGAGTGGTCGTGAAGCGGACAGGGCAGGGGGAGTCCGGATCGGCGGCATCAAACGCCGTCAGCAGCGGCACGGCCAATGATCGCTTGATGTGAACGAACACGCTGCGAGAAGCCGCTTCTTCGGGAGTCGATTTCTCCCAATTTCGTCCAGGCTGTGACTGGCCGGCGAGCACTTCGCGCGGGATCACCGGATAGACGCTCGGACCTTCCGTCTTGTTGAGGTTCAGATTTCCGCAGGCGGCAAGAATGGAGTCGCGGACTTCTTCAGCGGAAAGGCGGCGCAGATCGAAGTGCGAGAGCCAATCGTTTTCAGGGTCTTTGGTGGCAACATCACCGCGCACTTGAGTGCTCATCCGAAACGCATTCGATGTGACGATCAGCCGGTGGAGTGGTTTGAGCTTCCAGCCGGTGCGAACAAACTCGCTGGCGAGCCAATCGAGCAATTCGGGATGCGTCGGTGGCGAGCCCATGTAGCCGAAGTTGCTCGACGAGCGCACGAGGCCGCGACCGAAGTGATACTGCCAGATGCGATTGACCATCACGCGCGCGGTCAAAGGGTTGTCGGGCCGAGTCAGCCACTGAGCAAGTTCCAGTCGGCCACTGCCGGATGTCTCCGCTGCCAGTGGGCCGCCGCCGAGGACTTTGATGAAGCCGCGCGGGACTTCGATGCCGGGCTGATCCGGTTCGCCGCGCATCTGCATCCGCACGTTGTGGGGCGTCCCTTCGGCCATGCCGTAGGTCATCGCGAATGGCCCCTCGGCCAGCAGCTTGTTGAGTTCTTGCTTCGACAACTCCACGTTCGCCTGAAGTGACACGAGTTGTTGACGAAGCTCCGCGACTTTGGCACGCCGCGATTCGCGAGCCGTCTTCGGTGCCTCAACAGGTGCCGCATCAATCGCGGGCAATTCGATTGCCGAGATCACAAAGTTGTCGGCGTCGAGCGAGGGTCGCACGCCACCGATGTGGCCGTAGCTGTCGATGAACGTGTAGTCGATGGTTCCGTCCCAACCGCTCGCCAACTGGCCGGAGAACTCAGTCTTCTTTTCACGCGATGCGAGCTGGCCGGTGTAGCTCTTGGCTTTCAGATCGAGCGTCAGTTGGACCTGATACCACTCACCGATCACCAACGGGTAGACGGATTCTTTCGCATCAGCGCTGCGACGAAAGAACTCGTTGCCGTTGAAGAACAGCTCGACCGCCGCCGAGTTGCCGGGGCCGTGTCCCAGATAATAGCGCCACGAACCGTTGCCACCCGCGTCCTTGCTCGCACAGCGGAAATCAAAGCTGGCGAAGAGGCGACCGTCCTTGTCTGGTTTGACGTTGGCAACCGTTCGGCCAAAGCCGTCGTACTCGCCACGATTCGGCATGTGGATGCCGAGTTCACCGATCGCGAAGGCATTTTGAAACGGGCTTTGCGAGTTGGCCGACATCTTCACGACACTGTTCGGTCCCGGTCCCCACGGGCTGGCGGGAGGAGCATCTTTGGTCTGCAACTCGAAGTCGCCATCGAACCCAGTGAGATCCTCCAGGTCCTTCGTTAGCGCGACAGGATCGAGTCCACTGGCTGCGACGGCGAACATTGGCAACTCAGTCGAGACCGGCGCGATCGGCGACTCCTGCACGCCAAGGTTGTCGAATTCCACCGCCGGAAGCTTCGTGTCCTTCTGGCCGAACGAGTCCAGCACCACGAAGTCGATCTTGCCTGACCAACTCGGCGAGAGCGGTTTGCTTGTGAATTCCGTCATGCTCCCCGGCATGCCGACTTTGCCGGAGACCGTTCGGCTCTTCAGATTGAGGGCTACTTGAAGGTTGTGCCATTGGTTCAGTTTCAACGCCGCGACGCTTTCGAGGGTCTCGCCGATTCGCAGCGAAACTGACTCCGAAGAGATCAACACTTCGACGGCGGCCGAGTCCGGCATGGCTCCGATCCAGAAGCGATGCAGTCCTTTCGCACTGGCATCGGGTGCCGCGACTCGGAAGTCGAGATTCACATGCAGCGTGTTGCAGTTGTCGCGCGAGCGGCGCGGATAGAGAGCTTGAGTAATCCGATACTCCCCTGCCCCGGCCGGGATGCTCGCGCCCACTTTGCCGCGCGGGTAGAAATTCTTGAATGGGCTTTGCGCCCCGTTCGTCACGGCGATCTTTCCCTCGTATAGCCAGGGTGGTACGAGCACGCCGTTACTCCCGCCCGCCGCGGCCGCCTGCATTTCGAAGTCTCCGTCGAGGTCGTTGAGCGAACGGAGGATCGCTCCCGGCACGGGTTGCTTCTGTTTCTCCAGGCTCGCCGCGATCGAGGCCACTCGCGCATCGAACTCGCGCCATTTCGGTTGCGATTCGCTCGGTGGCAGCAACGGCAGCATCGAACGGGCTTTTTGCTTTTGCTCGGAGCCGGGAAAGGCGTAGCGGCTGCTGTCGAAGATGCCGTACAGCGCGTAGTAGTCGCTCATCGAGACCGCATCGAACTTGTGATCGTGACATCGCGCGCAGCCGAGACTTAGGCCGAGCACCGTTTGTCCGAGCGTGTCGATCGTGTCTTGGATGGTCAGGTGGTGATAGTTCTCCGAGTCAAAGCCGAACCGCCGCGAGATCGCGAGATAGCCGGTCGCTGTGGCTCGTTCGGCATAACGCTCACGCGTCCCCTGCTCCGCCAGCACGTCCCCCGCGATCTGCTCGCGCAGAAATTCGTCATAGGGTTTGTCGTTGTTGAAGGCGTCGATGACGTAGTTGCGGTATCGCCATGCGAGTGGCACCGGATAGTCCGCTGTCTCGCCCGCTGTGTCAGCATACCTCACGACGTCGAGCCAATGCCGACCCCAGCGCTCGCCATACGCGGGGGACTTGAGCAGTCGATCAACAACCGTCTCGAACGCTCGCGGCGAGACGTCTTGCTCAAACGCCTGAACCTCGTCGGGTGTCGGCGGCAGTCCCGTGAGATCGAACGTTGCTCGGCGAATCAGCGTGAGCTTGTCGGCAACCGGTGCAGGGCGAACTCCGGCCGCTTCCTGCTTCGCTCGGATGAAGGCGTCGATGCTGCTCTTCGCCCACGCCTTGTCACGAACGACTGGCGGCGAGATGTCACGAACCGGCTCGAACGCCCAATGCTTCGTGACTTCAAACTTCGCAGTCTTAGCGGGCCAGTTCGCTCCCGCTTTGACCCAAGCAACGAATGCTGCGACTTGATCGGCCCGCAGTGCCTTGTCTTTCTCCGGTGGCATCGCAGAGACATCTGCCTGCCGCTGAATCGCCTTGATGAGCAGGCTCTCCTCTGGCTTGCCTGGCACAATTGCCGGCCCGGATTCACCACCTTTGAGGAGAGTCTCTCGCGAATCGATTCGCAATTCTCCGGACGTCTTCGTACCGCCGTGGCAACGAAAGCAAGTGCCGACCAGGACCGGCCGAATCTTGGACTCAAAAAAGTCGTCCCGCTCGTCCGCGCGAGCCGAGCGGCTGCTCATTGTCAGCAGGCTCGCCGCCAGCAGCACGCCAACGCAAGTCAGTCGTTTCATCACCGGCGCTCCCATCTCCGCTCGAATCGCTCGATCATACCTTAAGCCGATCGTTGCGGAGTTTCACGCTGCGAGCGAGATAGTCGCGATTGGTTTCCAAGCCGAACTCGGTGGCGAGCGCGTCGACCGGCAAGTCCGGCCGACGCGAAGCCAGCAGGAAGTAGCCTTCCGGTTCCCAAACTTCGATCTCGACATCGGGTCCGTACTTCTCACGAATCGCCGGAAACCTGTCTTGGTTGTAGTCGAGATGGAACAGCTCGCGATTGATCAACACATCGGCGACCGCCCACGGCGGCAGATGCTTCTGCCGGACCTGATACGTTTCGGGGCCTTGCTTCACGAGGTACTTGCCATTCATGTCGATGACCGCGCTCTCCGCACCGTAGGCTACGGCGACCGTGAAGCCGTATCGCAATGCCCAGTGTTGCAGGATCTGACCGCCCCAATACATCGACGGCCAGAAGACCAGGCGTGCTCGCTGACGTTCGAGTTCGGCAGCGATGAAATCAAAATTGGCGTCGAAGCAGACGGCGGCACCAACGCGCACGCCGTCACATTCGGCGACCGGGACTTCGCGGCCGGGGCTGATCCCCGCTTCGAGTTCGGTGATGGTCGGATAATTCTTGCGATAGACCATCACAAATTTGCCGTTCCGATCGACGATTGGTACCGAGTTGTAGACCCGTCCCTGCGACCGTTCGAGAAACGGCGCGATGATGGCTGTGTTGAACTCGCGAGCGATCTTGCCGACCTCGGCGACATGCGGCTCCAGTTCCGGCGCGACGGCAATTCCTTTCTCGAAGCCTCCGGCAACGCAGGTGCAGCCTTCGGGATAGCAAATGAAGTCGGGACGTTCCTTCGCGACTTTCGCGGTCATGTCGCGTAATGCCTGCAAGTTGACCCCGGCCTTGCGATGATCGTGAAACGGTGGCGCGTAACTCACCGCCGCGACTCGCACGGACGTCTTGTTATGCGCAGGCTTCGCCGCCTCCGGTGCTGCATTCGCCTGGCGTGTCGCAACCATCGCTGCGGCAGCCGCACCCACGGTTCCCAAAACTTGGCGACGACTCAAGGAATGTGCCTCTGCGGCGGTTTGTGTCATTTTGTTGGACGGCATCTCTTGGGCCCCTCTCCGATCGGACTTTGCTCGACTGTCGGTGTCCCGGCGCACGAATCGTGCAAGACAAGATTGCGCAAAGTTGTATCGTCGCGCCGCAGCAGAGCGAGACTCCCAGAGTTTCCTGCGAGACGCATTACTCAGACAGCCGTGAAGATCGAATCGCTTACCGTGCCAGTGCTGTCGCCGAACGCCGGCTCTTCGATCTGCATCGAACGCAAGATGCTCAGGAAGACGTTCGACAGACGGGCGTCTTTGCCGCGCCAGTGTGTGCCGTGCTTGAGGCCCATGTTCGAGCCGCCGGCGATCA
>CAZILR010000440.1:721-5241 GCA_964539995.1 uncultured Planctomyces sp. | reverse complement strand
ATTCCCTTCGCGCCGCGCATGCGAGCGACGCGCAGGCCTGCCGCATGCTGCTGCCCGCGGTGAACGCCGTAGCCAGCTATCTTGTGGCCATCGACGGCCGCCACGGTCTGGTCGTCGGCGCCGCGGCGGTCACGGCCGCCTGCCGTCAGTGGCCGGTTCCTGGGCCCGGCGCCATGCTCCATGTCATCCCGCCCTGCCGCCGTTTCGGCATCGGTTCCGCGCTTTGCTCCGCGCTGGTGGCAGCCGTTCGCCGCCAGGGAATGGGAGCGATCTACGCCGCGCGCCGCTCGCTCGATGAAGGCGAGGAGACGCTCGGCTGGCAGCGTCTTGGGTTTACTCCTTGTGAAACCGTGCAAGAACATCAGTTGCCGCTCGACAAGTTCGTGCCGCGACTGGCGCCGGTGATCGAGAGTTGCCGCCGCCTCGGCCGCATTCCGCCGGAAGCCCGCATCATTCCGCTCTACGCCGCCGATCGCGAGCAGGTGTTGCAGCTTCACCTCGACCATCTTGGCGAGGACCGGCGTATCGGTTATCCGATCGGGAATCGCCTGCTGCATCGTGCGGCCGGCGTAGAGCGCGGTGTCGAGACCGACCACGTCGTAGAGCGTGATCGGCCCCATCGGCATGCCGAACTTGGTCGCGGCTTTGTCGATGTCGTCCATCGACGCTCCTTCTTGCAGCAGCAACACCGCCTCGTTCATGTACGGCAACAGCACGCGATTGACGAGGAAACCAGGACAGTCCTGCATCACGATCGGCGTCTTGCCGATCCGCTTGGCCAGCGCCACGATCGTCGCGACCGTGTCGTCGTCGGTCTTCGCACCACGAATGACCTCAACCAACTCCATCCGATCGACCGGGTAAAAGAAGTGCATCCCGACAAACCGTTCGGGATGCGGGGCGGCTTCGGCCATGCGCGTGATCGAAATCGTTGACGTGTTGCTGCACAGAATCGCGTCGTCACGGAGCAGCGACTTCAGTTCGGCGTACGCCTGCTTTTTGAGAGCCTCGTTTTCGGTAATCGCCTCGACGACGACATCGGCATCCGAGAACACGGCTCGCGAAGACGAGGTACTCAACCGCGTGAGCATCTCCTGCATGTCTTGCGGAGTCGCGCGACCGATCTTGATCCGGCCCTCGATCACTTGGCACGCCCGCTTCAGGCCGTCAGCGAGCCGGTCCTGTCCGACATCCACCATCACGGCCGGCACACCGCGCCGCGCGTGAGCGGTCGCGATGCCAGCTCCCATCAAACCGCTGCCAAGCACTCCGACGCTCTTCACGTCGCGAGCTTTCGCGGTCGCCGGCAGGAATCCTGGATCACGCCCGAGCGCGTTGTTCATGAAGAAGACCGAGATCAAATTCGACGAGATCGGCGTGCCAGTCACTTCGAGCGCGACCTCTTGTTCGATCTTCAATCCCTCGTCAAGCGGCCGGTTGATCCCCAACTTGATCGCCTTGAGCGCGGCAAGCGGAGCCGGATACTGCCCTTTCGTTTTGCCTTTGATCGCTCCCTCGGCGCACGCGAACGCAAAGTTCAATTCGTTCTCGCTGAGTCCCAGCGGCTGCGAACGTCGTTGCCGATCGGTCTTCCACTCGCCAGTCGATTGCACGCGCTCAATCAGCGCGGTTCCGACTTCGATCAGTTTGTCGGCCGGGACTGCATCAAAGCAGAGTCCGATCTGCACGGCCTTCGTGGCCGAGACGGCCTCGCCACCGCAGATGATTTCAATGGCGTGCTGCACGCCGACCAGTCGAGTCATCCGCTGCGTGCCACCCCAGCCGGGGATCAGCCCGATCTTCGTTTCCGGTAGCGCGATCTTCGTCGCCGGATTCGTCGAAGCGATGCGGTAATCCATCGACAGGATCAGTTCGGTGCCGCCGCCCATCGAGTTGCCATCGACCAGCGCGACGATCGGAAACGGCAACTGGCTGACTCGGCTGAACAGTGCGTGACCGCTGACAATCGCTTGCTGACATTGCTCGCGCGTCGCGTCAATCAGCGCGCCGAGTTCATTCAAATCCGCTCCAGCGATGAACTGCCCCGGCTTGCCGCTGCGAAACAACAAACCCTTGAGGTCGGTTCGCTTCTCAAGTTGTTCAACCTGCGCGGCCAATTCCGTCAGCACCGCTTTTGAAAGTGTGTTGACCTTCTTGTCCGGCACGTCAAACGTCAGCAAACCGATCGAGCCAGCGAGTTCTTCAAAGCGGAAGAATGCCATGTTGAGTCCTTTCAGGATTCGGTACTGACTGGCTTCGGAGGGGGTCAATCCATCAGGCTGACGTACCACGCTAGTAGTTGTTCAAACCACCCAAAGCGATCAGCGAGTAAACTCAAAGGGGCATAGAAAAACTCAGAGGCGATCTCGAATCGCTCTGCGAGTTTTGCCTGCCACGGATGACGCATGCTGCCAACAAGCAGCCCCACTGTCCACACGGCTGGTCCGACGCTCAAGACGTACAAAGTCGGCAGCGCGAACGCGATAATCCAAATCTTGCGGCGCGGTCGGTTAGGTTCATCCTCTACCATGTCGTTTTCCGCGCTTAGGCTTCGGTCCAGGATTCCAAACCTTCAAACAGTCGGCTGCCGATGCGGATCAGCGTCGCGCCTTCTTCGATCGCGACGACGAAGTCGCCGCTCATTCCCATCGAGAGTTCGGTCAGTTGGACGTGCGGTGCCGCTCGCGCCGCGAGGTCGTCTCGCAGTTGACGCAGTTCCCGGAACACCGGCCGAGCCGCTGCGAGATCGTCGGTGAGAGGGGCCATCGTCATCAAGCCCACGATGTCTACGTTGGGAACGGCCTGCAGCACGTCCCACTGCGACGTCAGCTCGGTGACCGGCAGGCCGTCCTTTGAGGCTTCGCCGGAGACGTTCACTTCCAAGAGCACTCGCGGACGGAGCGACTGTTCGGCAGCGACTTCGGAGATGCGTTCTAGCAGCCGCAGGCTATCGACCGAGTGAATCAACACCGTCCGCGGCAACACCTGTTTGACCTTGTTCCGCTGCAAATGGCCGACGAAGTGCCAGCAGATTTCGGGTGGAAGCTGCCCGGCCCGCTCGACGAATTGCTGCGGGCGACTCTCGGCCAGGTTGCGGACGCCCAGCTCGATCAATCGCCGGACCCAAGCCAGTTCGGCGTACTTGGTGACCGCGACCAGCGTGACCTCGTTCGGCGAGCGGCCGGCGCGATCGCACGCGGCCACGATTTCCGCACGAACGCGCTGCAAGTTGTCGGCCAAACGGTCATCCATGCGGGGCATTCTGGGGCGGCCGGTCAGCCCCGACAACGTATTGACCCTTCGGCGACGTCACGAATAGAGTCCGACGCGGTTTCCGGCGGCTTCGTCGGAGCGGAATCTCACTTCTCAGGATGGCGAACTCATGCCACGAATCATCGCGTGCGTCTGTCTGTTGGCGGCGAGTTGGACCGGCTTAGCCGTGTCTCTCGGCCATGCTCAAGAGAAGGAGCAGAAATACGGCTTCGACTACGTCGCTCCGAGTCAAACCACCGGCGACGAACGAGCGACCCAGTCCAACCTCTGGGTCTTGGAAGTGCAGTACAAATCTCTGCGGCAGATCGAAGTCGAACTGCCCGACCCAAAGACCGGCAAGAAGCGTAAAGAGTTCGTACTGTATTTGATGTACCGCGTCGTCAATCGTGGACTCGGCGAAGTCAAAGAAGAAACCGAAGCGCCATCGACGAACACCTTTGATCCGGAAGTGACTCCGCCGCTGTTCATTCCAGAAATCTCGCTCATCACGCAGGATGACAACCGACCGCAAAACATCTACGACGACCGCCTGGTTCCGATTGCCGAAAAAGCCATCCGCCTCCGAGAGCATCTGCCACCGGGTGCCGTGCTGAAGAACTCGGTGAAGATCTCTGGAGCCATTCCGAAAGAAGCAGCTCCTGGTGAGCTTCCGGAAATGCACTACGGAGTCGCCATGTGGCGCGGCGTTGATCCTGAAGCCGATCGCTTCACGATCATGCTGTCGGGATTCTCGAACGGCTACAAACTGGTGCGCGGCCCAGTCACCTATCAAGACCTCGTGGACCGCGTGAAGGCTGGCAAGCTGACGTTCTCGGACCAAATCTGGGACAGCAAAACGCCGTGGAAAGCCGCCTCCGAAACGTACAACCTCTTCGACGAAAAGAAACCCGGCCCGGCCGATCCCGAAGCCAACATCTGGTTCTACTCGACGACTTACGATCGAATCATCGAAGACGAAGAAAAACCGATTATCTGGCGCAAAACACTGATCCAACACTTCTGGCGACCCGGCGACGCACTCAAGCCCCAGGAAAAGGAATACCGCGTTGTGGGTGAACCCGAATGGATTTACCAACCGGACGACAACCGCGTTCCGGTCGTGAAGCGAGTCGCCAGAATCGCCGCCGCCGCGAAACCCGCAAACAACGCGGCGGAAAAACCAGCCGCCGAAGCGAACAAGTAGGCGACATCGTTCGGGCGCGGCGAGCTCAAACGCTAGCGCTAGCGTCTCCGCCCGCACCCCCACC
>CAZILR010000440.1:0-711 GCA_964539995.1 uncultured Planctomyces sp. | reverse complement strand
CCAAGTCCCAAGCTTCAATGTCCAAGGAAGCTCCAAATCTCAATGTCGAAGTGAGCTGCCACAACCTTTGGGATTTGGACCTTGGGATTCCCTTGGTCATTGAGTTTTGGAAATTGGGATTTCTTGCCAATGCACCAGAAATTCAATCCGCTGAATCGCGATCTGATCGTCAACATCAACGGCCGACTGGTGCATCGCGACCAAGCGGGAGTCAGCCCCTTCGATTCGGTCGTGCAAGGGGGCGATGCTGTTTGGGAAGGCTTGCGGCTGTACTCCGGTCGCATCTTCAAATTGCACGAGCATCTCGCTCGACTGCGCGGCTCCGCCAAGGCGCTCGCGTTCGCGCAGATTCCGACCGACGACGAACTCATCGAACAGATTCGCCGGACGCTCGAAGCCAATCAGATGTTTGACGGCGTCCACATCCGGCTAACGCTGACTCGCGGAGTGAAGTACACATCGGGCATGGACCCGCGGCTCAACACGGTCGGGCCGACGCTGATCGTGCTCGCCGAACACAAGCTGCCGGTCTACGACAAGGCGGGATTGAAGCTGATCACCAGCAGCGTGCGCCGTTTTCCGCCCGACTGCCTCGATCCGAAGATTCATCACAACAATTTAATTCAGTCGATCCTCGCGAAGCTGGAGGCCAACCGCGCTGGAGCAGACGACGCATTGATGCTCGACCTACGAGGCTTCGTCGCCGAGACC
>CAZILR010000439.1:0-5241 GCA_964539995.1 uncultured Planctomyces sp. | reverse complement strand
TTGAGGATTTTCGATTTTCGATTTTCGATTTTCGATTGAACCGCAACCCGAATTCTCAATCGAAAATCAAAAATCGAAAATCAAAAATGAATGAGTTGCGACGACACGCGGCCCCACTCGTTGATCGTTGGCAGCGACTCGCTCGCGGCCAACGCATCGCGATGGTTGCCACGCTCGTCGCCAGCGTGGTCGGGTTCTTTTTTCTGCTGAGCCGTCCAATCGAAAGCTGGCAACCGGTCGCCGACGGTCGTGAGTTTTCCACATCGGAACTCGCGGCCATTCAATCCGCTTGGCGACAAGCGGGCCTCAAATCGTTTCGCCGTGACGCGCGCAAATTGCTCGTGCCGTCGGCGGACATCGCCCGCTACACCGCCGCGCTTCCGAAATCGCAGCGTGGCGACGATGACTCCGGCGACGAACGAAGACCGTCGATTGCGAAGGCCAATCTCTTCACCAGTCACGAACAACTTGAGCAACTCAAAGATCAGGACTTACGAGACACACTGCGGCGACACCTCAAAGCTATTCCCGCCATCGCCGACGCCGATGTGATCTGGGCACGCGGCAAAAGTCGCTCTGCCTTCGCGAGCCGCTCCAAGGTGACGGCGACGATCAGCGTTTTGCCGCGAGACGGACACGACCTCACGCCCGAACTCGCACAGTCGCTCCGCACTGCGGTTGCCGGCATGATTCCCGATCTCATCGCGGACGACATCGTCGTGCTCGACCAATCGACGGGGCTTACCATCTCCGACGACTCCGACGTTGTGATCGCCGAGTACCGCCGCCGACAGCACGAGCGACTCGCTCGACAACTCGAATCGCGGATCGCGGCCGCCCTCGCGCACATTCCCGATGCGACCGTGCAGGCTAAGCTCGTTGAAGTGTCTCGTCCGACAAACCGCCACACGACTGCGAAGCCGATCTTCGGATCGGCGATCGTCTGGTCAACAGATGCGTCCGACAACTTCATCGAGTTCTCGCCACTCGTCACCGAAGACAGCGACGCTCCGTCGAATTCGAACGTGACTGCCCCCGCCACTTCCATCGCATGGCACATCGCCGTCCAAATCCCGCAAGCGTCATTCGACGCTCAAGTCGCTCAACAATTGCTGACCGTCGAGCATCGCGTGACAAACCCGGATGATCTCTGTCATGCCGAATACGATCGCCTGCAGTTTCTGGTGCGGAACCTGCTCCCGGCCGATGCGACGCTCGCGGAGTTGTCGATCACCCCAAGCACTGTCGCGTCGGCGACGATTCCGCCGGCCGTTTCGTTCGCCGCATGGCCGCACGTCGTCTGTGGGCTTTTCGCCGGATTATGTCTCACGCTCGCAATCCGTCGGCGAGCGGAGCACATCACGACTCCTCCGAGTGATCGTTCGACATTCGATTCTGAACCGCTCGAAGGATTGACGCCTTCCGCTCGCCCGGAAGAGGACATTGTCATCGCACCGCCAACGGCAATTGAGTCGCTCACCGACCTCGCGCGACTGCAACAGCTCGATCCACAAACGCTCGCCGATGCGCTGCAGCAGGAACGTCCGCAGGCGATCGCCGTTTTGCTGACTCGATTTCCGACGCGGCTCGCCTCGGCGTGTCTGTCGCGATTTGCGTCGTCGTTGCAGACGGACGTCATCCGCCGCCTCAAGTCGCTCGGCGAAGTCCCCGAAGAGCTTGTCACGGAAATCGCGCACGCCGTGTGCAATCGCATGACTCCCGCCGTCGAGCCGATTACACACGAACCGATCAATCGCATCGCCCACCTGCTGCCCGATCCTCCGACGCAGAGGGCCTTCGCATGACCACTGCCACTCGCATCCTCAAGGCCGATCCGCGCAACAACGTCACAAGTCGGGTCCGCTTGGCCGATTTGTCCGAACCGATCGGTTCGCGTTTCGACTCCTCGGCGTTCGAGCCACTGACGCTGCCGGTCGAGCTGTCGCCGCGTTCCGAGCCGCTCGAGAATTCTCGACTGGATTCCGCGCTTGCCGCGTTGCAATTCGCCGCCGACCAACTGCACGTTCAACGAGACCATTGGCTCGATCAAAGCCAACACGAAGCCGTTCAACTCGGTGTTGCGATCGCCGAACGACTGCTGCGCCGCACGCTCGCCGTACAGCCCGACGCGGTTCTTGAATTGATTCGCTCGGCCCTCGACTGGTCGGTCGGATCGGATCGGCTGCGGGTCCGCTTGCACCCCGCCGATGCGGAACTGGTCGCGTCCTCGACTCAACCACTCGATGCGAACCATGAAATCGAATTCCTCCCGGACGACACGCTCACGCGCGGCGATTGCGTCGTCGAGACTCCAAACGGCCAAACGGACGCGCGGCTCGAAGTCATTCTGCAACGCATCGCCGACGAACTGCTCGCGGAGTGAACTCACCAATGCTCGCCTTCGCCGAAAGAGTTTCGGAAATCATCCCCGTTGGACTGACCGGCCGAGTGACTCGGCTGAGTGGCCTGACCATCGCCGCTGCGGACTTTTCTGTGCCGGTCGGCGCGCTGTGTCGCGTCCATCGCGGCCCACAACGACTCGTCGAAGCTGAGGTGGTCGGCTTTCGCGATCAAGAAACATTGCTGCTCCCGCTCGGTGACGTTGCCGGACTGCGTCGAGGCGATTCGGTTTCACTGCGAAACTCTGCTCCACAGGTTTGCGTCGGCGAGCAGATGCTCGGTCGAGTCTTCAACGCTCGCGGCGAAGTCCTCAATGGCGGCGACAAGCCCGCGCTGCCATATCGCCGTTCGCTGTACGGCACACCGCCCGCGTCGATGAGTCGGCCACGAATCACCGAACCGCTCGGCACCGGCATCCGCGCAATCGACGCCCTTTTGACCTGCGGCAAGGGCCAGCGAGTCGGTCTCTTCGCCGGAAGCGGCGTCGGCAAAAGCACACTGCTCGGCCAGATCGCACGCGGCAGCCAAGCGGACGTCAATGTTGTCGTACTCGTCGGCGAGCGTGGCCGCGAAGTGCGCGAGTTCCTCGAAAAAGCACTCGGTCCCGACGGTCTGCGTCGCAGCGTGGTCATCGTCGCGACGGGCGACGAAGCTCCGACTCTCCGCTTGCGAGCCGCTCAGTTCGGCACAACCGTCGCCGAATTCTTCCGCGATCAAGGTCGCGATGTGCTGCTGCTCGTCGATTCGCTGACTCGATTCGCTCACGCCCAACGCGAAGTCGGCTTCGCCGCCGGAGAACCTCCTGCCGCTCGCGGTTTCCCCCCCAGTGTTTTCAGTGTCCTGCCAAAGCTCGTCGAACGCACCGGCTACTCAGAATCCGGCAGCATCACCGGCCTGTACACGGTCCTCGTCGATGGCGACGACTTCAACGAACCGATCGCCGATGCTGTTCGTGGCCTGCTGGACGGTCACTGGGTCTTGTCGCGACGCCTCGCCGAACAAGCTCATTGGCCCGCGCTCGATGTTCTCGCCAGCATCAGCCGCGTGATGCCCGATGTCACTTCACCTCAGCATCGCGCCACCGCTGATCAGTTGAAACGAGTCCTCGCCGCGTACCGCCACCACGAGGACATGATCTCGGTGGGAGCCTACCAATCCGGCTCGCACCCGCTCGTCGATGCCGCCATTCGCGAGCGACTTCGCTGGACCGAATTCCTCCAGCAATCGCTCGACCAAGAGACTGAGTTTTCAGGCACACTCACTTGGTTACGGCAGCTTGCCGGCCAACTCTCTTGCAACCTCTCCTCGGAAACTTCGTGATGTCGTCGTCCTCACCGTGGTTGGCTACATTGCTGCGCGTTCGCGAGTATCGCCGTGACGCCGCCTTGCAGTCGCTCGCCCAAAGCCTGCGAACGGCCTCAAAGATCCGAGACACGACCGCCAGCGTTGAGTCCATGCTCACAACTCTGGGGCAAGCTCAGCAGCAAATCAGCCAGGCCGGGCACCTGGACTCAGAACGACTGCGGCAACTTCGCCAAGGCCGCGATGATTTGCGATCGCGATTGACCGATCTCCGCAGCGAGCAAAAGACCGCCGACGCCGTCGTCCAAGTGGCTCAGGCCCACGCAGCCGCCAAAGACGCGGAGGCCGAAGTCTTGCGACGTCTGCAAGATCGGCTGGATTCCACCCACCGGCAGGCTCAACGAAGACGGGACGAACAATCTCCGCTGGAGGCCACCGACTCGCTTTGCAACGGGCAGCTTTCTGGCTAAATTCCCGCCCCCATTCAACAACCACGAATTCCAAATGAGGAAATGACATGGCGAAGAACAATCGCAAGATCACGAAAGCGAACCACGGTGCTCGCCCCTGTAGCGGTCACACTCGTCGCAAGCTGCGCGGCAAGCCAAAGCTGTAAGCGGCGACGTTCGCTCGAAACGACAAACGAAAAGCCCGGTCCAAAATCCTGGACCGGGCTTTTTGTTTTGCTGGCGCTGTTCTGCAAAATCTCACCCACACGAAGGTGTCGGCACGCCGCCAGTCGTTAGTGATGGTGGTGATGACGGTGACTGTGACCATGATGGTAGCTGCGGCCGCCGCCGAATCCGCCTGAACTGTAGCCGTAACCGCGATAGCCAGAACCGATCGAGAGGCTCAAGCCAGGACGGCTGTAGTAGAGCCCGGACGACGGATAGGCGTACCCGAAGTTATTCACCGGCCCGTAGCTGTAGCGATACACGGGACCGCTGTAGAAGCTCGAACCGTATCCACCTCCGTAGTAACCCCCGTAGCTGGGACCGCACCAGTGGTCGGCTTTCGCTTCGGAAGTCACACTCAGGGTCAACGCACCGACGGCCAACATCGCGAGAAGAATCAGCTTTTTCATGGTCAGGCTCCTTTTCCTGCGGGGTGAACGACGGAGGGAAGTGGTTTGGTTTCCGAGAAGTCCGTTCGTTCGTGTTTACTCTGGCAAGGGTGATAGGCAGACGGAGTGCCAAGTTTTCAAATTTTTCGACGACGCCGAAAGTTTCTGTGATGAGCAGCGTTTTCCCATCAGAAAACGCGAAACGTGCCGACCAAACAACTCGGAGGCTCGTCGATTGTCGCCTCAACGCTGTCCAGCCTGTCATCCTGAAGCATCAACGGTCATCGTCATGACGACGATTTCAACGGCAAGCCGAACAAGAAGCCGAGCGACTCAACGAATCACTCGCCGTTCGCGTACACTTTGACACACGCCAAGATTGTCCGACGAAACAATCGGGGGACCAGGACGTGACCACTCACTGACCAAGGACCAGCCATGTTTTTCGATCCACGGTATTTGGTGTTTCTCGCCCC
>CAZILR010000438.1:0-5249 GCA_964539995.1 uncultured Planctomyces sp. | reverse complement strand
ACATCTATGTGACGTTCGGCTTCGCCAATCCGCACGGTCTCGTCTTCGACGCCTGGGGTCAGGACATCGTCGTGGACGGCACCGGAGCCAACCCGTTCCACGGCCCGCTGTTCTCCAGCCAGCTCGATTACCCGAACAAGCACAACCGCCCGCCGCAGGTCTATCAGCAGCGGACGCGCCCCTGCTCGGCCATCGAAATCCTGTCGAGCAGCCACTTCCCCGAAGAGCATCGCGGCAACCTGCTCGTCGCCAACGTCATCGGCTTCCAAGGCATCCTGCAATACAAGCTGCACGGCAGCGCGGGCAAAGACGAAGGCTCCTCCCTCGGCGCAACCGAAGTCGAACCGATCGTGTTCTCGTCCGACGCGAACTTCCGCCCCGGCGACGTCGAGGTCGGTCCCGACGGAGCCATCTACTTCACCGACTGGCAAAACCCGATTATCGGCCACATGCAACACAACCTCCGCGACCCCAGCCGAGACCACGACCACGGCCGCGTCTATCGCGTGCGATACGAGGGACGCGAGTTGGTGAAGCCGCTTCACGTCGCAGGCGCATCCGTTGAGGCGTTGATCGAGCACCTATTCCACAACGATGACCGCATTCGTTATCGCGCGAGAATTGAGCTGTCTGGCCGGCCGACTGCCGAAGTCATCGCCGCCGCAAAGAAGTACGCTGGGATCACCGGTGTCAAAGTTGACGGAGTGGATCACAGCGAAGCGTTCCCGCTGGAATTGTTGTGGCTGCATCAATCACACAATGTCGTCGATGCGAAGGTGCTGGACCGCGTCCTCACGTCCAAAGATCACCGCGCCCGCGCCGCCGCCGTTCGCGTGATCGCCGCGTGGCATGACCGCTTGCCGAACGCGCTGGACCTGCTCCGCCGAGCCGCCGCCGATGAGTCGCCGCGAGTCCGCTTGATGGCGATCTGGGCCGCCAGCTTCATCCCCAGCCCCGAGGCCGCCGAAGTCGTGCTCATCGCCAACGAGCAGCCGACCGACCTGCACCTCGAATTCCTCAGCAAGGAAGTCCTGCGCACGCTGCAACCGCTGCTCGACAACGCCACCAAGGGAGGCCAGCGAGTCGCCTTCAAATCCGAAGCCGGTGCCCGCTACCTGCTGAAAGGTCTATCGAACGACGAGTTGCTCAATGAGTTCCGTAGGATGGCCGCCCTCGGCCGTCCGTCCGATGTGCCCACGAACCCCAAAGGGACGGCCGAGGGCGGCCATCCTACGCGCTTGATCGCCACCGAGATGCTCTACCGCCCCGGCCTCCGCGACGAACACCGCCGCGAAGCCATCCGCGAAATCGCCAAGCTCGACAAGAAACCCGAACTGCGAGTCATCATGGACGGCATCGCGTCGCTCGACGGCAAAGCCGCCAACGTGGACACCAGCGTCGTCTTCGACCTCGTCCGCCAACTCACCGGCCAGAGCGCGTCCGAACTGACTACCGCCCGAGCCGAACTCGAAAAACTCGCGACCTCCGCCAAGCAACCGATCTTCCGCCAAATCGGCTACGTCTCGCTGATCAACGTCGATGACAACGTCGATGCCGCTTGGAAGCTCGCCACGACCGATCCCAAACGCCTCGTCGATTTCGTCAACGCGATGCCGCTGATTTCCGATGCGTCAGTTCGCGCGACGTTGTACGACCGAGTCGCACCGCTGCTGACCGAACTGCCGGAACCGCTCAGGACGAAAGGGGCCAACGGGACTCAAGGGAGATTCGTGCGAGTCGAGTTGACCGGCAACGGAACGCTCACGCTGGCCGAAGTCGAAGTCTTCTCCGGCGGTGAAAACGTCGCCCGACGCGGCCGCGCGTCCCAAAAGAACACGTCTCACGGCGGCGACGCCGCACGCGCCATCGACGGCAACAAGTCCGGCAACTACGGCGACGGCGGCCAAACTCACACCGAGGAAAACACCGGCAACCCGTACTGGGAAGTCGATCTCGGCGGCGAGCACCCGATCGACCAAATCAACATCTTCAACCGCACCGAGATCCCCGACCGCTTGAACAACTTCACGGTCAAAGTGCTCGACGAGAAACGGGGCGAAGTCTTCAAATCCGAAAAGAACCCGGCCCCGAAAGTCAGCACCGAGTTCAAGCTCGAAGGGGGCGGCCCCGAAAGCCTCGTCCGCCGAGCCGCCATGAACGCCCTCACGATCGTCCGCGGCCAAGAACCCAAGACCTTCGCCGCGCTCAGCAAGTTCGTAAAAGAAGACGTCGATCGCCTGACCGCCATCCGCTCGTTGCAACGCTTGCCGCGAGCGACCTGGCCGAAGGAAGACGCCTCCGCGCTGCTCAACGTCATGGTCGAAGCGGTCAAGAAGATTCCGGCCAAAGACCGCACGCAATCCCCGGCCATCGACATGCTCGAATTCGGCGACGCCCTCGCCTCACTGCTCCCCGCCGATCAAGCCAAGCTCGCGCGAGCGACCCTCGGCGAACTCGGCATCCGAGTCATCAAGATCGGCACCGTCTTCGAGAAGATGAGTTACGACAAAGACATCATCGCCGTCCAAGCCGGCAAGCCGGTCGAGTTCATTCTCGACAACAGCGACCTGATGCCTCACAACCTCGCGATCACGTTGCCCGGAGCCTTGGAAGAAATCGGCCTCCTCTCCGAAGCCAACGCCCAAAAGCCCGGCTTCGCCGAGAAGCACTACATCCCCGACTCACCGAAGATTCTCGCGAAGAGCACGCTCTTGCAGCCGCGCGACAGCCAACGCCTGAGCTTCAACGTCCCGAAGCAACCCGGCATCTACCCGATCGTCTGCACCTACCCCGGCCACTGGCGTCGCATGTACGCCGCGCTGTACGTCGTCGCCGACCTCGACGCCTACGAAGCCGCCCCCGAAGCGTACCTCGCCACGGCGAAGATCGAAGCCGCCGACGCGCTCCTCAAAGACCGCCGCCCGCGCACCGAATGGAAGTTCGAAGACCTCGCCAAAGTCGTCGAAGCCCTCGACCACAAAGCCATGGGCCACGACCACGGCGATCACGCGGATCACTCCAAGCGCAGCTACACTGCCGGCAAGCAACTCTTCACCGTCGCCAACTGCGTCGGCTGCCACAAGCTCGACAACGTCGGCAAAGAATTCGGTCCCGACCTGAGCAAGCTCGACGCGAAGCTGAAGCCGAGTGACATCGTCAAAGAACTCCTCGACCCCTCCGCTAAGATCAACGAGAAGTACCAAACCAACGTCTTCGAACTCCAAAGCGGCAAAGTGATCCAGGGCTTGGTCGTCGAAGAGAGCGGCGACATCATCAAGGTCGTCGAGAATCCGCTCATCAGCACGACCCCGATCATCATCAAGCGCAACGAAGTCGCCGAACGTCAGCGGTCGAAAGTTTCGATCATGCCCAAGGGCCTGCTCGAAAAACTGACCCGCGACGAAATCCTTGACCTCGTCGCGTACCTCGCCTCCCGCGGCGATAAGAACAGCCCCCTCTTCAAAGGCCACGATCACTAAGCGAGATGCGTAGGGTGGGTCGAGTCATCGAGACCCACCAACTGAGTATGCGGTGGGTCTCGATGACTCGACCCACCCTACGTTTGGACTTGGCCAATGACCGCTCCACCGCTCAGCATCAAATCCCGCCAGCAAGAAGGCGTCCTCGAACTGCAATGGTCGCACGGCACCTACCGGCTGCCCTTCCGCTTTCTGCGAGGCCGCTGCCCGTGCGCAAGCTGCGTCAATGAAGTCACCGGAGTTCGCATGGTCGATGTCGAAGACGTTCCGTTGGCAGTCGCGCCAACCAATATCCAGTTCTCCGGCAACTACGCGATCAAAATTTCCTGGAACGACCGCCACGACACCGGCCTCTTCACCTGGGAATATCTCGAACTCCTCAGCAAAGACCTCGCGACCGCCACAGCGTCGTAGCCCCAGTCCGGTCCCCTCTCCCTCTGGGAGAGGGCTAGGGTGAGGGAACCATTCCACATTCGGCCCCCGACCATGACCTACGAAGTTGAAATGAAGTTCCCGCTGTCCGACGCGGCCACCGTCGATGCCCTGCGTCAGCGCATCGCCGCGCTGGCAGCACACTCCAACCAGCCGCTCGATCAGCGCGATATCTACTTCGCGCATCCGAGTCGCGACTTCGCCCATACCGACGAAGTCTTCCGCCTGCGGTGCATCGGCGACGAAAACTTCCTGACCTACAAAGGTCCGGTGCTTGATGCCGTCGCTAAGACGCGCCGAGAAATCGAAGTCCCCGCCGCCTCCGGCCCGACCGCTCGCGAGCAACTGCGTGAGATGCTCACGTCGCTCGGCTTCCGCGAAGTCCGCGACGTCGTCAAACGCCGCGAACCGTTCCATCTCCACTGGCAAGACCGCGATCTGGAAGTGGTCATCGACAACGTGCGCGACCTCGGCTGGTTCGCTGAACTCGAAATCATTGCCGAGGATTCCGAACGCGACGCCGCGCGCGAATGCCTGTTCGCACTCTCGCAAGAGTTGAACCTCGGAAAATCCGAACGTCGTTCGTATCTGCGATTGCTGCTGGAGCAGGACGAAAGTCGCCATCACGCTCCTGCGTGATGAGCCTTGTGGGTTTGACTTGCGAACGCTTTTTGAAGCCTTCAAAGCGGCTTGCGGTAAGGCTCATCACGCGGGAGCGTGATGGCTACGTTGGGGCGGACACGATCACTTTGCTGGGCCGCACGACTCGGTCGTGTAGGACGTAGCCTTTTTCGACTTCCATCAGCACCGTCATCGGTGGATGGTCGGCGCTCGGCATCTGCGTGATCGCTTCGTGCAGGTTCGGATCAAACGGGCTGCCCGCTCCGGGAATTGGCTTCGCTTCGTGCTTTTCGAGAATCGATTCGAGCTGCTTGAGCGTCATCTCGACTCCTTTGGTTAGCTCTTCGAGCTTGCCGCTCTTGTTGGCAGCCTCAAGCGACCGGCGCAGGTTGTCGAGCCCCGGCAGCAAGTCTCGGATGACCGGCAGCGCGACGTACTTCGCTTCCTGCTCGCGTTCGCGTTGCGAGCGGCGGCGATAGTTTTCGAACTCCGCTTGGACACGCTTCCAACTCTCGAAGAACTGGTCGCGTTCGTTTTGCAGCGCGGAGAAGACGGCATCCGCCGAGTCATTGGAAGCGACGGCCTCCGCAACGGCGGCGGCAACGTCTTCGGGATTGGAATCAGCGTTCGTTGGTGTTTGTGTTTCGTCAGACATGATGTTGGTTTTGATTTTCCGGTCCCCTCTCCCTTTGGGAGAGGGTTAGGGTGAGGGAAACA
>CAZILR010000437.1:0-5251 GCA_964539995.1 uncultured Planctomyces sp. | reverse complement strand
CTCTGCTCCGCCTCGTGGAACGAGGCGGCTACGTTGATGGTGATGCGGCGGTGGCAATAGAGTGAGTCCGCCGGTCGTTCGCAAGCGGCGCGGTGTGGAGTGGGTTTGATGACATTGCTGTTGTGTCCCGAATGTTGCCAGTGGCGCGAGCCAGCGGAAGGTCGCTGCCCCGTGTGTGCCGGAACGCTTGATATCGCGATTCCCGATCCGTCGTTGGAAACGCTGGCGGACGAGATCGGCGACCTGCAAGGAATGCTGGGTGTGGCCGAGCTTTCACGATTGCACTTGCCGAAGGTCGGCCGATTGTTTGCGACCGCTAGCGGCTTGCTGTTCGTGCCGAACGAATCGCGAGTAATCGTTTTTGCGAACGGCGATCATGGGAACGCGACTGCACGACGCGGCGACTTCAACCGATGGATCGTTCGGTGGTGGTCACGATTGAGCAACCGCGGATCGGCTGCTCGATTCGGCTGCGAGCGTCGGACAAGTGAGTTGGCGGCCAGCGACCGGATTGCGCTCGCGGAGTTGCTGCGCAGCGATCCGGGGGTTTTGTTTTGGTCTCGTGGAGCGATCGCGAGCTGGCGGCGGCAGCATGGTCGCTGGGAGTTACTGCGACCGGATGAGCGGTGGTGGCCGGAGGGGATTTCGATGCGTGACCGCGATGGCGATCGTGCTCTACAAACCTGGTTGGAGACAACAGCGTGTCCGCTCCCCGTGAATGTTCGCTGACGGAATTCCTCGATCTGCTGCGTGACTCGTTGAGGGACGATGCCTGTTGGGGAGTCGTGCTCAGTCAGCCATGTCGGAGTGGAGATTGTGCTGCGGACGCACCCCTACAAAAGCTGAGCGCTCGACCGATCGAGTTGTCTGGCGAGCGTCGCTATCAGCTCGCCGAACGGCGTGGGAAACAGGAATTTCATCACAACCTCACGGCTGAGGAGTTGCTGTTCAGAATCACTGCTGCACTCGGCCAACAGTTTCAGCAGGCGGATCTGTTCACACCGGAAGCCGATTTCTCCGCGCGATGGATTCGAGACAGCGTCCTGCGCGTGACTCGCCGCAAGCCGTCGAAGCCAGCTCCGCCACTGACGCACGACCGTCGCAAGCAGTATCTGATTCCGGAAGGCCGGCCGTGTCCGTTTTTGGCGGAGATCGGTGTGATGACTCCGGCCGGGCAGGTCAAAGCGTCGAAGCAGGCGAAGTTCCGGCAGGTGAATCGGTTTCTGGAATTCGTGGACGACGTGTTGCCCGAACTGCCACCGACGGGAATTCTCCGAGTCATCGACTTCGGTTGTGGTAAAAGCTACCTGACGTTCGCGCTGCGTTACTTGCTGACGGAACTGCGTGGCCGAGAGGTCGAGATCATCGGGCTCGACTTGAAGGCCGAGGTTGTGCGCGATTGCCAGCGGATCGCGGAGAAGCTCGGTTGTCACGGCTTGCGATTTGAGGTTGGCGACATCGTGGGCTACGCGGCAGCGGGGCCGGTGGACTTGTCGGTCTCGCTGCACGCTTGCGATACAGCGACCGATGCCGCGATCGCGCAAGCGGTGCGGTGGAAGGCGAAGGTGATTCTCGCGGTGCCGTGTTGTCAGCACGAGGTCTTTGGATTGCTGTCCGATGATTCGCTGCCGGGACTGCTACGACACGGCATCTTGAAGGAACGCTTCGCTGCGCTGGCGACAGATGCTCTGCGAGCCGCTTTGCTGGAAGTTGTGGGCTATCGGACTCAGGTGATGGAGTTCATCGACTTGGAACACACGCCGAAAAATTTGCTGCTGCGATCCGTTCGAGCGGAGCACCCAAATTCGGAGAGTCGCGATCTGTATGAACGATTGAAGGCACAGCTTGGTTTGCGATGCTTCACGCTCGAACAACTGTTACAGACCGAACTCGAGGCCGCCTCAGACGCCGCACTGTGACTCACGCCTGCTTGACAGCTCGTCTGAGTCGATGTCTGCTGGCTGACGCATCGGGTTTGTGTGTGGTTTCGTTTTTCCGAGGACAACCGTCATGAATTCAACTCTGCGCGTGGCATCATCCTGGGGCAGTGTGCTGGGGTTGATGCTGTTTTCCTGGTCGCAGGTAGCGGCGGGTGACCCTCGAAGGAATTGCTCGTGTCATTCCAGAATCCAGGATGGGGCGATCATTTCGCCGGAGGCCACGGACGCCACTTTTGCGGCTGTGGAATTTGCGACAGTGGAAACCGTGATCGTGATCCCGACGGGGCGCGCGACACTCGTCTTGAATTGTCCGGCTCAGGCCGGTGTTTCGATTGACGGACGCGAGACGCATTCGGTGGGGACCACACGGCAGTATCACCTGCGATTCGACGGAGACTGCCACCACTGCTGTGTGACGATTTGGCTTCCCACATCGGATGCCAGCGGGGTCCGTGAATGCACCAAGACCGTGACGGTTCGCAATCATCAAACGGTCGCTTGGACAATCACGCGCCAACAGATGGAAGAGCGGGCGGTGCGACCGTCGGCAAAACGGTCGCCGCCAAACGCCACTCCGGAGGGGAGTCCAGATGCTGCCGCGAAGACGACGGATTCCGCCCCCGCGTCGTCGCCATCGAAAGGCCCGAAGCTGCTGGAATCCGACGCGGTCAAAACCAACCCTTGAGCGGGCTGCATGCGCGGCATCATCTCGAAAAAGGGGATGTCAGATTGCTGGTCCAAGTCTTCTTCTTCGTGGTCGCCGGCTGCGTCTTGAGAACTGGTGTCGTTGCTTGGGGCCGTACCGTCTTGTCGTCGATGAGTTTTGGCGTGTGAGCTTTCTGCTCATAGGCGGCTGGCTGGACCGTTGCCGCCGCTGGTGGGTGTTTTGGAGTGATCGCCGGAACCTGAACCGGACGCTTGGGTCGAGACGAAGTCTCTTGGGCCGGTGCGGGATCGGGAGGCATGAGCCGTAAGTCGATGTCCTCCGGCTGTGCTCCTGGAGTTGGAATCTGACGCAATTCGTTGTCGATGGGATTGCGACGGAGCGGGTCGTAGGCCGGCTCTCGGAGTTCTTCGGGACGGCGATCGGGGATCGTGAAGCTGCGATTGCGAGAGTCCGTCATCGGTGGTTCGGGAACGTAGTGATGCCCACCGGGATGATACGGGGAAGCCTGTCGTTGCTGGTGATACAGGTCCGGCCGCAGGTGTTCGTCGTGCTTGCTCTCGATGTCGAGGAACTTATCGACGCGACTCGAAGCATCATCGAACGTGAAGTCGCGAATCGCTTGCTCGCGGCCGCGAGTCACATGTTCGAGATCACGCAGTCCGATGTGGTCCAAATCGACGACGTACTTCGACCAGCGCAGGCCCATCAAGTCAAACAGCGTCGGATAGACGGTGCTTTGCCCCAGGATGATGTTCTGCTGCAACGACGATTCGTCACTGGGGAGCGGCCGGAAAAGAACGCCAGCCCCCGGAATATCTTCGAGCAATGGGACTCCTCGACTCGTGCGCGAGGCTTTGAGCGCGACTTGATAACGGCTGATTTCCCGCAGTTCAAAGCTGGAGGTCTGGACCTGTGTGTGAATGAAGTGTCGCTTGACGCGGCCGAGATGCTTCTCGTCAGGACGCACCGGCTCGCGAACATTGGTTGTGTACATGTAGTCGAAGTCGTAGATCACCGAATGCCCATCCGGCTGAATGACGGGACGAATCTCGAAGCCCGTTCCTGTTTCGAATTTGTAGACGGCGGGATCGGGGATCAACCCTTCGAGTGCGGCTCCAAATTTTCGATCGGGGCCGCCGGTTTGAGCCATCAACTGCTCGGCGGTGTCGGTGGACTGGCCCGGCAACACGCTTCTCACGCTGGCGGTTCGCAGACCTTGATTCGGCAAACCCGCGACCGGCGTTCCCGATCCACCCGTCGCCGCCGAAACCGGTGAGCCGCTCATCATGCCGGCCAGGCTCAGGAACGTCGGGTCTTGCAACAGCGTGCCGTATTCTTGAACGAGTGCCCGCGCGCCGTTCATGCCTTCGACGATCATCGGTGACCGTTTTGGCAGATCGAATTCCATCGTGGCCTGTGGCTCGACCTTCGCGAACTGTCGGTTGTTGGTCAGGATCGTCGTTCGTTCGACTTGTCCAAGATTGACGTCCCAGGCTCGCGATGCCGCGCGGACTCCCGCGAAGGCCGGATCGTGAAACTGCACTTTGAAGTCGTCTTCCAACGCGATCGCCAGCCGCTTGAGGTAGTTGTCAATCTGAGCGATGTGCGAACGAGTCCCCTCGACCAACTCGATGTATTTTTCCTCCTGCTCGTCGATCAAGTGTTCCAGCAGCTTGCGATGGTCGATGTCGCGGCGGACTCGTTTGACGAAGTATTCCGCTTGCGCGATTTTGGTTTCTCGATCACGAAGATGTCCCACAATCTCCTCGGCGGCATCAAGGACTTCGCGCAGGATTCTTGGCCGTTCGTCAGGTTCGGGTTCAAAGGAACCGACGGAGCGTTGCAGCGCGGCCAGCCTCTCTTCCAGCACGCTGGGTCTTGTCGCGGGATTCTGGGAGGCACTCTGAAAGGCTCGGACGGACGTCTTGATGTCTTCCCAAAGAGCCGTATCACGCCGGACGTTGCGCACGTTCTCAGAGACGGTTTCGGCGAAGGTGCTCTTGAAGCCCTCGAAGGCATCTTTGTTTTTGGAGTTCGCCAGCAAAACCTGGTTCAAATCTTCCTTCGACTGAGTGAAGGCGGTCTTCGTGGCGGAAGTTAAGTACTTTGAAGTTTGCACGGATTCACGTCTGAGTTTGTCGAACTCTCCGATCACGCTGACAAGCTCGGCGATCTCCATTTGGGCGATCTTCTCCTGCTGAGCCGGATTGCTGTTCGCTAGTCGCGAAGCATTTCGCAGCGCCTGGCTGCGGCGCTCGACACTCGTGGTTTGCTCTTGAACTCGGTTGAGCGCCAGTGGCATGTCCACTTCGAGAATCGCCGAGATTTGGTTGAAGGACTTTTGCAGCGTGTCTTGTGAGCGAATGAGTAACTGGAACTCTTGCTTGACACGCTGCAACGCCTCTTGTCGCACGTCTTCGAGGAGATCGGCACGTTGCAGTTCATCGTTCGAGTCATCTTCGATCAGGCCGCGCTCAACGACTCGCTGTTTCAGTTCCACCTCGGCCACCATCTGCGATTTGAAGATTTGGGCCAGGCGGATGAACTCGCGTTGCATCGGCGTCATCGTGTCCGTGCCGGCGATCGTGGTCTCGAAGAATCCGTGGACGTTGCGGAATTTGTATTTCTCGCAGGCGTTGCGAAA
>CAZILR010000436.1:0-5278 GCA_964539995.1 uncultured Planctomyces sp. | reverse complement strand
GCGACCGGCGACGCGACGTCCGCAGAAGCCACCTTGATTTCCGCCCGTGACAGCTTCGTGCTGATGATGGATGGTCTGGAGACGACGCTTTTCGGAGACTATGCCTCGCATCAGATCACTGCAGAAGGATTGGTTGGTGGAGCCGAGTCGCTGTTTGATTCCAACGTGGGCTTGATCAACAGCGGGCTGACCGGAATCCTCGCCGGACTGACTGGCGGCTTTGATGGACTGGTCGATGGGCACGAGGGGACGCTTGACGGTGCGTTGCTTTTCGCTCAAGGAGGATTCACCTCTGGAATCACCGGGCTGAACACGATTCTGACGGGGGCGCTGGCGGCCGCGCAGAGCTTTTTTGACGGGCAGTTGTCGATCGCCGACGGGACGTTGACCGGCACTCTTGGTGGATTGCAGACGGCTTTGGATGGAACTGTTTCGACCCAGCAGGGAGTCTCGCAGTCAAACATCGCGGGATTCAACAGTGCCTTTGAGACATTTGCCAACGGACAAGACGGGGTTTACGACGCTCAGGAAACTGGATTTTGGAACAATTACTTGGCGGCAACCGACTCGTCGCCCACGGGACTCCAAGGCATTTATGCGGCCAATGCGACAGCGGCGGAATCGGTGCGAGATGGTGTTCTGGCTTTGTATCCCGGCATTACTTACGACCCGGAAATCTTGGACGGAACGCCTGCTTATGAGTCGTTGATCGACGGTGCGAACAGCACCCTCGACAACGATCTCCTGATCGCGAGCAATAACTACGACAGCAATGTCTTTGGACATCTCGATGCGTTCGACACGGCGATCAACGGTCCCGGTGGCGCGTTCGCGACGTTTGACTCCTTGATGGACGCTGCCAACTCGAACTTCGATTCGGCCATGCAAACAGCCGATACGAACTACAACGGGATAGTTGATACGGCCCAGTCGATTTACGACAACGCGGTCCATGGGCTTGGCGGCCTCGTTGACACTTTTGAATCGAATGTCGCGGGGTACAAGGCGATCTATGACAGCGCGGCGGCGATCGCCGAGAGCATTCGTAACGGCTTGATCGACTCGGCTATCGCAGCGTTCGACTCGACGGTCGAAGCGGCCGAGCAAGCCTACAACGACTGGCTCACTGGAAAATCAGGTACGGGAGTCACGACCACGACGGTGGTCACGCACTATCAGCCCACAGGATTCTTGGGAACCGAATCTTGGAACGTGACCACGACTCAGGCTGACAGCAACGGGAACAGCAGCACCACTTCGTCCGTCGGCATGAAGAGTGCCCCTGCTGCTCTGGGAACCTTGATGGCCTCCAGCGTCAGCGGCACAACAATTGGCGGGGTGCCGTACTCGGTCTCCGTCGAGATGTATCAGGAGGCGATTCTGCCCACGGACCCACGGATCGGAAACGTATATTTCCTGGCGATTCAGGACCGCACCGCCTGGATGGAGCAGACGCTGGACGACCTGTCGGACCAGATCGACGACGCGCTGGAGGCGCTGCGGGGCATCCTGGATGGGCAAGTGAGCGCTGCGAATGACGCTTACAACAACCTCGCCAACGACGCGACGACCGGCTTCGTGACGCTGTATCAAAATGCGATCAATGCGGCGAATACTTCCGCCGGGAACAATTCCGCGACTCACTACAACAACTACCAGGACACGATCAACCCGATGATGACCGGCGGGATGGACCCCGTCACCATGTTGCCGATCATGCCCAACTGGACGGCGATTTATCAGGCCACGCAGGACTATGTGCTCAACGTGCAGGCCGAGGAGATCACCTGGACCAACAACGCCGGAGGGGCATTCGTCTCGTATGTCTCGGCCGAACGGGCGGCGGACACCAGCCGCGATTTGCAGATCGTCAGCGCAGTGGACAGCTATTTGCAGCAGGCCATCACGACGATCGACGGCTACTACGCCGCTGCGATGACTGAAGTGGTGGATTGGCTGCAAGTCGTCACGGACATCAACGCGGATTTCGAGCGACAGGATGCGCAAGAATTCGCGAACATGGAAAACACCGTCAACAACGCCGCGCAAGGTTTGGGACTGGCCGGGAACGCCGCCGACGAAGGGTTCACTATTGCGGAATCCAACGCGGCACTCGCACTGACTCAGGGCGTCGCCGGAGAAGTCGAAACGCTTCGCAACGGCGAGATGGGAGCACGCATCGGGTTCTTCCAGATGGAAGCCCTCGCCGCCGAAGGTTGGGAGATCGCGTTTGCCGGCGCGCTGTCCGGTTGGCTTAGCGGCGCGGCCAGTGCCCAGAACCAGTTCACCATTCTGGCGACCAATGCCGAGGAGCAGCTTCAAAACGATGTGCTGGGCGAGCAATCCGTCTTCGTCGGAGCCGCGACGGGGGCGTTGCAGACTTGGATGACCACGGTCTCGAATGGGGTGGAGTCCCTCTGGTCCGCGGCGCGGGGAGGTGGCAGCGATATCACGGCAGTCGCGAATGCCTGGAAGAACTCCGATCAAGCCATCACGTCGGAATGGAAAAACCTGACGGACGGCGAGGCGGCTCAGTTTCAAGCGTATGGCCTCCTCGAAGCAGGTGCCCGGAAGTCGGCTCAGCAGAATGTCGCCGCTCAGAATGTTGTTCGCGGTGTGCTCATCGGCGGGGAATTGGTGGCTTATGCCGGAGTCGTTGCTCCGGCGGTGCGAAGTTCCCGGCAAAGCGCCGCGGGAGCGTATGGACCGTGGATGTTGACGGCTGCGGCGGGTGAACGCGGTGCGACGAGCATGTCGGCGGTTGCCGGCAATGCGTTTGAACTGGCCGCCGCTCCGCTGGCTCGGACAGCGAATGATGGAACGGTCAACGCCACGCACGGGTTTGTGGGGAGCGTGATCACCGATTGGACTCCGTACCAGCAGAGTGTGGTCACACAGCAGCAGATTGCTCAGAACGCGCGGATTGGCGAGTTCGATCTGCTGGCCAGCAGCAGCCGGATCGCGCGGACGGCGCAGGCTCAAAACGATCGCGCGTCGTGGCAGATCTTCGCCTCCTCCGCCGCGCCAGCGGAAGACGGGGTGATCACCGCCTGGGCCAACCACCAAAAAGCACAGGCCGTGCTCGGCTCTGTGAATCAATTCACAAGCACCGCTAGTCAGGCTCCCAGCGACTTCGCGAGTTCCGTCGGTCAGCAACGCCCCTTCATGCCAATGGCCAGCATGACGTTCTCCGGCACGACTATGAACGACGGTACGGCTCAAATGGCTGGAGCCAGCACCGCCATGTTGGGAGGAACCTCGTCCCCCAACGTCGGCCACCACACGCAGACTGCGGCCAAGCCGACCAAGTCGTTAATGGGACTGCCGAGTCCTTCAGAGTTTCGGATTCCTCCGCCGGCGATCATCGAACCGTGGTTGCGTGTCCCGATCCAGCCGTTCGTATCGAACGAGTGGATGCGTCCCGGAAATAACGCCGCGTTTGTGGCTCCGTCGGCGAGTACGATTTCTCTAAACAACCGACTCGACGCCGAACAACAACGCTACGATCGCGGCATGCAGTTGGCCTTGCAGTTACCGCCAGATTTGGCCGCCCATCACGCTACGATGCAAAGCACTTTTCATCAGCGGAACATGGCACGAATCACAGGAAATAACGAAGCGGCCATCTACGCGGGTCTTCAGTTGTTCGGACAATTCATGGAACATGGAGTGACCGCATTCGCCGGCGTTCGTGGTGCCATGAATTCCCGACTTTCAGTTGCACAAATTGTTTCCATTCAGACTCCGTCGATATCAGAAGTGACTATTGATCCCACACAGATCGCAAATGTTGGAAATCGCATCGCCGCTTGGCTTGGCCCTGATTACATCACTATTCGAAATGCTGCTGGAGATAGGATTTTCCAATCCGCCAATGGGCTGCGTGAAATCCGTTTTGACTTCAATCGCCCAGCACCACATCTCAACCCGCACATGCACATTATTCAGTACGAAATCATCAAGAACAAAAAGGTTGAAATCGAAGGAGCAAATTTACGCATCTATCCGCTAGGAGTTGATCCAGAATGAATTCCGAAGAAATCAGTATGGTTCAGGAATGTACCTCGTACTATCTCGCAAAGAGGCATCCTGACGGTAGCGTCACCGTCACAATCGAGGTGCCAAAGCGGTTTGCTGATTTGTGGATCGTCAAACTTTCCGAACTACGAACAAGCATGAACGAGATCCTTGAATACGAACCGCCAGCAGAGAAGTAGCAGAGAAGAAAAGCAGAGGAGAAGAAAAGGTGTCAGTTGTTTGAAGAAGAAAAGGTGTCAGGAACCAAATACAGGCATTTCCGATAAACGGTTCCTGACACCTTTTATTCCTTCGCTTCTGCTTCCCAAAGACTTTCGGCCGATGAACGAGGAAGAATTGCAGCTCAAATTTCCGAGTGAACGCCGTCCAACCCTGGTTTATTGCAATGAAGCTGGCACTGTCACTGTCGCGATCAACCACACCAAGAACCCACTACTGCCTAATCAAATTGGAGAATTCCATCAGCAGATTGACGGCATGTTTCGCAAACTCTATCCGTCTGCCAAGTGGTTCAAGAGCGAACTGCTCAGCATCCAAGGACGTCGCTGGATGATCCTCGATTTTCGTTCGCCCGCCGTTGATACGGAAATCCGAAACGTGATGACCGGAACTTACCTTGAAAACCACGCGTTGATGGTGACGCTCAGCGCCACGCAAGCATTGGAGGATGAGTGGCAACCCCCGTTCGCAACCATCGTGCAGTCACTGCGAGCCAACCCCTGAGCATTTGCGGTCGATGTTTCTGGCGTGAAGCAAGCGCTTGTCCGAACGACGTTCTACAACGGCGGCCACCAGCGTGAGGAGTTCCTCGAACGCTTGCCACAAGCTTTCCCCAGCTTGACGAGTCTGGATCTCTTATCGGGCCTGTTGTGGATCTGGCCGGTGGAGCAAACCAGAGACTCAGCCAAACATCTCGCGGATCGGTTCACCGCCGGGCAACAAGGGGATTGGTCGGCCGGAGAAATCCATCGGCGAAATGTCCGTCGAAATCCCCAGGAAGCGGTACATCGTGGCCAGTAAATCCGCAGGGCCGAGCGGGCGGTCCAACGGCAACGCACCCTTGGCATCACTCGAACCAATCACTTGACCGTGACGCAACCCGCCGCCAGCGAACAGTGCTGTGAAGACATTCCCCCAGTGATCTCGGCCAGCGGTCGTGTTGATATTCGTTGTACGACCGAACTCGCCAAACACCTGCACCAACACCCGATTCAGCAGGCCTCGCTGTTTCAGATCCAGA
>CAZILR010000435.1:0-5281 GCA_964539995.1 uncultured Planctomyces sp. | reverse complement strand
GTTCGGCAATCCTGTCGCGGAGCGACAGGGCTACAAAACGCGCTGGCGTTTCGGGTTATTCCTCGGAGACTTCTCGTACCGAGAACAGAATGCGGCCGATGCCGGCGGAGTGGCAGGCGGACATCACCTCGGCCACTTTTTGATGCGGGACGCGGCCGTCGGCGCGAATCATCACTCCCTGATCCGGGTAGTTTTTCCGAGCCGCGAGCATCCGATCTTTCACTTCGGAGATGTCGATCACGTCGTCGTTGTAGGCGATGGTCCCCTCCCGCGAGACGCGCAACTGAATGTCATCCGGCGCATCGGTCAGGGGCTGAGCACTCGAAACCACGGGAACTTGGACATCGAGTTTTTGCTCGTCCCAGTCGTAGAGCTTCGTCGCCGCCATGAAGAAAATCAGCAGCGTCAAAATCACGTCGATCATCGGCGTGAGATTGATGAACAGCGATTCTTCGGTGGTAGCGGATTTGCTGTGCAGCATCGTGATTCAGAGCTTCGATCAAGCGGACTTCTGTTCGCTGGCGAGAGCGGGAATTCGTCGCGGCTTCTTTTCAGCCTCCGGGGGCCGGCCATCACTGGCGACCAACGCCACGGCTTGATTCGTCAGCACATCCATTTCCTGGATCAGCCGATCGACTCGGCCCAGCAAGTAGTAGTACGCGGCCGAGGCCGTGATCGCGACGCCCAAACCGCTCGCGGTTGCGATCAACGCCAAGCTGATGCCCGACGCGAGCAGCTCGGTTTTGCCGCTGCCGCTCTGCTGCGATAGCGCGTGGAACGCGCTGATCATGCCCAGCACGGTGCCGAACAAGCCCAACAGTGGAGCCAGCATCGCCAGACCGCTGATCGCTCGGATGTGCTTCCGCAGGTGAAACAGTTCGGAGTCCGCGAAGTCGCTGACCGTGACTCGAATTTCAAAGGCTGGCCGGCCGGCATTGGCGACGACAATCGCGAAGAAATTGGAAATCGGACTGCCGTTCTCGCGACAGACTTCGGTCAATTCCTGAACTTTCGCAGCGTCTATTGGACCTTCGCGCAGACGTTGCAGGAAGCGCGTCACGAAGGCTCGCGGCATCACGCGTCGAGACTGCAACGCGGTGACACGCTCGATGACCAGCATCACGGTCAACACGGAGCAGCCCACCAGCGTCCACATCGGCACGCTGCTGAAGCCGAGAAACAGCTCGCGGAGTTGTTTCCAGCCCAACGTCAATCCGGCTTGGCCGACTTCGGCGGGAGGATCCGATTTGGCCGGTGCGGACTTGGCCGATTCGCCGGCGGGAGCAGGAATGGCGGTGATCGAGTCCGTCTCTTGAGCGGGCAACCTCGTCGGCAAAACGGACGAAGCAAATCCCAGCAGAGTCACCGCCAGTAAAGCAAAAACCAACAGCCGTGTTTTCATGGAAGTCTCGAAAGAGGCCTCAGTCGAATCCGTGCGCGGCGGAACTATACGCGATGCTCGCGAAAGCTGTGAAGCCGAGCGGTACCAAACTGCGGCAGTCCCGACGCTTGCTTTGCTGGCTCAAGGTTGGAACATGAGCGGCCCAAATCCACGACGAAAGGTGCCGCTGATGTCGGAAGCCGCCGAGTACGACCCGTATGCCATGCCGAGTGATGCGATCCAGGAACCGCCCGTTTCGCTGTGGGCCGCACTGCGGAAAATCGGGCCGGGAATCATTCTGGCTGGCTCGATTGTCGGGTCGGGCGAGTTACTGCTGACCACTTCGCTGGGGGCGAATCACGGATTCGCGTTCTTGTGGCTGATCCTGTTTAGCTGCGTCATCAAAGTCTTCGTGCAGACGGAACTGGGCCGCTATGCGATCTCGTCCGGCAAGCCGACGCTCGGTGCAATCAACGAATTGCCGGGGCCGAGGTTCGGAGCGCATTGGATCGTGTGGTGCTGGCTGTTCATGATGCTGACGACGATCTTTCAGCTCGGAGCGATGACCGGTACGGTCGGGCAGTCGCTGAACTTGGCATTCCCGCGAGTCTCCATCGACGTTGCGAATCGACTGGGCTATGTATCGAAACCACCAAATGCAGCGGCGACGGTGGGGGACATCGACTCGAATCCCGAACCAGATGAAGTTCGCAGTAGCTATCTCGGTCTTTTAGTTCACACTCGCCCAGAGTCTCCGTGGGCGGTGCTGACGTGCTTGACCGCGATCGGTTTGCTGTGGAGCGGCAGTTATCGGCGTATCGAATTCATCACGACAGTTCTCGTAGTCGGCCTCACTTTCATCACGTTGACGGCAACGTGCCTGTTACCGGCAACGAAGTATCCAATCCCTTGGTCCGAGGTGGCGGAAGGTATGACGTTCATGCTTCCGGCCGCGGGAATCGCTGCCGCGTTCGGTGCATTCGGCATCACCGGCGTCGGGGCCTCGGAGCTTTTTTACTATCCGTACTGGTGCCTGGAGAAAGGCTATGCCCGCTACGCCGGACGCTGCGAGCCGGGCGAGGCGTGGGGGCGGCGTGCTCGCGGCTGGACCCGCGTCATGCACCTGGATGCCTGGGTGAGCATGATCGTCTTCACGATCTCGACACTGGCGTTCTACTTCATGGGAGCGACAGTGCTGCACCCGCAGAAGCTCGACCCCAAGGGGACCGAGATGATCAAGACGCTGTCCCGGATGTTCGAGGACACCTTCGGCACTTGGACAGTGATTGTGTTTCTCATCGGCGCGGGAGCGGTACTCTTCAAGACGCTCTACATTTCCAGCGCGGGCAATTCGCGGTTGCTGGCGGATTTCTTCAGCCTCGCCGGCTTCGTCCGCTACGAGCAGCCGGAGCAACGAGCCAAGATGATTCACCGCTTCTCGCTGCTGATTCCAGTGATCGCTCTGACTTTGTTCTTCACGTTCAAAGACCCGCGTCAGATGGTCGTCATCGGCGGCTTTGCTCAGGGTCTGATGCTGCCGCTGATCAGCGGAGTGACGATCTTCTTCCGCTACCGCCGCACCGACCGCCGCATTACTCCGGGACTGGTGCTCGACATCCTGCTGTGGATCGCCTTCGTGCTGATCACCTGCGTGGCGATGTACGCGGCTTGGGATCAAATCGGCAAATGGACGGCACCACCGGCCGTCGCGAAATAAAGTTGCCGCGACTCGGCGGGCGTTCGCAACAACGACAGTCAGTTTGCCGGGGCCACATCGGCTTTGCCGACTGGAATCACGAAATCCTGCGTCGAAGTCTGCTTTGGAAAATTGATCGATGCTTCGTAAGGCTCGAACAGCGGCTTTCCGTCGGTCAATTCCTCCCCCTCCACGATCGTCTTGACCCCATCGTAGCCAATGATGCGCACTTTGTGTGGCCCACCAACGATCCCCTTGTCCGCATCTGTCCGGTAATTGCCGTTGCGAATGGGAGCTCCGCCGCCAGGGCCAGAGTTCCCCTTCGCAGTGTCGGGAGCGAACGTCACGAACCCCGCGACCACTGGCTTTCCGTCGTAGGTGACACTTCCTGACAGTCGGTATCGCTGCGGACCATCGTTCGCCTGACCACATCCACTGACGACGACCGTAGACAGACTCAGCAGCGCTAAAGCGAACCAGTTCTCACTTTTCATAGGTGAACTCACTGCGGCAATCCTCCCAACGGTAGTTTGTCGGAACGCTGTCCCAACTGTCGATACGCCGCCAGATCAATGTTCTGCGTCACGAACCGCACACTGCCATCCGCCATGGCGAAGTGACATCCGCCGTTGTGATCACTGCTGAAACCGCGAGTCGAGTGAATCCCCGTGCCTGGAAACAGGTTGATGGGGTCTTGGGCTCCCGCGAGGTTGATCGGAAAGGTGCATGTGTCTTGTTTCGCGCTCGCTCCCCAAGCCGCGGTCGCGTACCTCGTTTCACCAACGATAAACACGTTGCTGGTTCCGTCTTTGATGTCTCTTGTTCCAAGGCTTGAGCCTGCCCACAAAATGCCAGAGACCCAATGCGCTCTCTCATTGGCGGGGCTACAGGCCGAGTTTCCGCAGTCGGCGACCGCTCCTCCCCCTTGCACTCCGAAGTAACTGCTGCAGTAATGATTCGCGCCGCCGCTTGCTGGGGTTCGAGACAAAACATTTGAGGGACATGCCAACGACTGTAGAAAAATGATGTGCGCATCGTTGGGCGCGGTCATCTGATTCGACGCCGCCTGGAACGGAACATTGAAGTTGAATTTCTTCATCAGTGCCGCTTGGTCGAGGTATGGCAACATCAGCACAATCCAATTGGCATATTGCTCGCTGACACCAGAATTGGACCGGCACCAACTTGTACTCCCCGCGACTCCCGGACGATTCGAGACGTATCCTGGCGGAAACATTTTGGCCATGTCGTGATAGTTCTGCAGTCCCAAGCCAATCTGCTTGAGATTATTTTTGCATTGAGACCGACGAGCCGCCTCGCGAGCCTGCTGCACGGCAGGCAACAGCAACGCAATCAACACCGCGATGATGGCGATCACAACCAGCAATTCGATCAATGTGAATCCACGACGCCTCTGAAGTTGATTTCGCATCGACACACACCTCCGGCTAGTAATAACGGACAGCCGCCCAACACGCTCCATGAACCTTACTCAGAAACGATTCATTTGCTAAGAGGGCGATCAGATAATTTCGTGGACTTACCACAGAGTCATCCACCAACCGATTGGTCATTCAAGCCCGCCTCGGTCGTGAGTTTCAGGTTTGCCTCAATGACATTCTCACAGTGCCAGCTTTCGGCCAGTTCTTGCGAATGCATTTCGGGAGACATACCCTTCTCTCGGTCGCGGAGCAACTGCGGGAAGGATCGAAGTCAGGAGTCGCCATGAGGCCGCGTGGTTTGTGGACGGTAGTCGCCGGAGTCGGACTCGCACTGGGTCTTGTCGGGGGGAGTCCTGCTGATGAGCCGATGCGCGAGTTTCTCGACGGGTTGCGGTCGCGGCAGTATTTCGATTGGGCGATTCTGTACCTGGATCAGCTTCAGGAGCGTTCCGACCTGCCGGCCGACCTGAAGGCGATTATCCCTTACGAGCGAGCGATGACGCTCAGCGAGTCGGCCAAGCATTCGGTCAGCCCGGAGACTCAGCAGCGGCAGCTCGATCAGGCGTTGGGGTTCCTTGAGCAGTTCGCGAAGGACAGCCCGAAGCATCCGCTGGCGGCAACGGCCAACAGCACGCGAGCCGGCTTGCTGCTCAGCAAGGCTCGCGTAGACATCATGCAGGCCAAGCTGCCGACGAACAAAGACAACCGCGAGGAGTTTCAAAACAAAGCCCGCGAGCAAATCACGCTGGCCCGCGCGGTGTT
>CAZILR010000434.1:0-5286 GCA_964539995.1 uncultured Planctomyces sp. | reverse complement strand
TTGCCAATGACTCGGCCACCGGGAATGCCGGCTCCGGCGAAGGCGATCGAGTAGGCGTGCTCCCAATGATCGCGGCCCTGGAAGGCATTGAGTCGCGGGGTGCGACCGAACTCGGTGATGAAGCAAACGAGCGTTTCGGCGAGCAGGCCGCGCTGGTCCATGTCTTGAATGAGAGCCGCGAAGGCTTGGTCGGTGCTCCCCATCATCACCCAGGTGCCGATGCCGTAGCGACCCTCGCCGCCGGCTTTGTTGCGAATCGTGCCGCACGAGCCGTTCGTGTAAATCAAATCGTGATGGTCCCAGTTCAGGTTGAATCCGCCGGGCGTTTCGTCAGTCAGCGGCCAGCGGACATCGACGGTCACGAAACGGACGCCGGCTTCGATCAGCTTGCGGCCGACAAGATAGCAGGCTCCGCGATGACCTTTGCCGTACAGCTCGCGAGTGACAGGCGATTCGGATTTCAGATCGAACGCGGCCTCGACGCGCGAACTGGTCAGCGTGTCGAACGCTTGCGAGTAGAAGCGGTCCATGCCATCGACGTTTCGTGTACCGGCGAAGCGTGAATCCAACGATGCGAGCATTTCACGGCGACCGTTCAATCGCGGCCCCGCATTCTCACCACGCGGCAACAAGTCGGCAACTTTCCAATTCGCAGCCGAGACATCGCTGCCTCCGGTCTTGAACACGCGCGACGCGGCAGGAAGAAAACCAGTACGCGCCGAGGCGTTCTGCTCATCGTTGCCGGGAACCATGATGTACGGCGGCAAGTCGCGGCATTCGCTGTCGAGAATCTTTGTCGCGATGCAACCGATGTCCGGCATCTCCATCGGGCTGCTGGGATGCGAACCGGAGAGCATGTACTGCGTCCCATCGGGATGCCCATTGGCTCCGGCCTTCGCATGTCGCATCGAGCGGACGACGGCAAGCTTGTCAGCGACTCGTGCGGTGTTGGAGAGCAACTCCGTAAATTGAATTCCGGGGACGTTCGTCGAGATCGGCTTGTGCGGGCTACGGTGTTCGACGACGGCTTCCGGCTTCGGATCCCAGGTGTCGATGTGCGACAGACCGCCCTGTTCGAGCACCACCAGCACATTCTTTGCGGCGGCCTTGCGACCGCTTGACGCCTGAGTTTGCACGGCCAACCACTGCGGCAGCGACAGGCCCAACACTCCGGCGGAGCCAACTTGCAACGCTCGACGGCGAGACCACGACGCAGCAGACGAGGAATTGCTCATCGCGATTCAAAACCTTGAGGCGGGAAAAGAAACCGGCGGGGCCACAGGCAGGACAGCATCAACCGAGGCGGGGAACAAATTAACCAGACAACCCTGATGAGGAAAGATCGTTGAGTGTTTCCTCGTAGCGGAACTCGCCAGAGTTCAGATTTGTTCGGGATAAACGGTACGATTCTGCCGGATTCCCAAAGTGACGGTGGAGGCGGGTGATGTCTGGGTTCTCGCGAAGGCTTCTTCTTGGCTCGTTGATGGTGCTGTGTCTCGTGGCCCGGCTGGCAGCCGAGGAGCCGAGCCTGTGGTCCTTTCAACCGCTGCGCGGTCAGCCCCCACCGAAGGTACGCGACTCGGCTTGGCCAAAGTCGGACATCGACCGGTTCATCCTCGCCAAGCTCGAAGAAGAGAAGCTGTCGCCGGCACGCGATGCGGCACGAGCGACATTACTTCGGCGCGTCACGTTCGACTTAATCGGGCTGCCGCCGAGTCCCGAAGAGATCGAGTTGCTCTGTTCGGACACGGCCAGCGACGATGTGGCCTTGGAGAAGGTCGTTGACCGATTGCTTCAGTCACCGAGATTTGGCGAGCGTTGGGGGCGGCATTGGCTCGACGCCATGCGGTACGCGGACAGCGTTGGCAAGAGTTGGAACGCACCGTTCACCTACGCCTGGCGGTATCGCGATTACGTCATCGACTCGTTCAACGCCGACAAGCCGTTCGACCGCTTCGTCACCGAACAGCTTGCCGGAGATTTGTTGCCGGCTCGATCGGCGGCTCAAGAGCGTGAACAGCGAATCGCGACCGGTTTTCTGACGCTGGGTTCAATCAGCCTGCAAGAAGGCTCGCGCGAGCAATCGATCATGGATCGTGTGGATGACCAGATTGACGTGACGACGCGAGCGTTTCTCGGACTGACCGTGAGTTGTGCTCGGTGTCACGATCACAAGATCGATCCGATCACGATGCGTGACTACTACGCGCTGGCCGGCATCTTCTACAGCACTCGGCTGTGGACGGGCCAAGGGACGCAGACGCGCGAGTTCGGCAGTCAGGACTATGTGGATGCGGATTTGTTGCTGAAGCTGCCCGACGTGAAGACTCAGCAGACGACCGCGCTGCCGGCTGGCGTGCATTCGATGTCCGATTTTCAAGACGAATGGCGAACCGGCCGCCGCGACATTCGCTATGCGACCGATCCGAACCGTGCGATGGGAGTGTCTGAAGGTGAAATTCGTGATTGCGAGATTCGGCTGAAAGGTAAGCCGTATGACCGAGACGAAGCTCCACCGCGCGGGTCAGTGCAAGTCGTCGGACTTCCGAAACTCCCGAAGATTCCCGCGATGGCCAGCGGCCGGTTGCAGTTGGCTCAGTGGATCGCCTCGCGCGACAACCCACTGACCGCGCGGGTCTTCGTCAACCGGGTCTGGTCGCACTTGTTCGGCCGTGGAATCGTGCCGCTGGTGGATGAATTCGGAACGATCAGCGACGAACCGCCACATCGCGAGCTGCTCGACCATCTCGCTCGGCGTTTCGTCGCGGAGGGTTGGTCCGTCAAGAAGTTGATCCGCGAAATCGTGCTGAGCCGAACATATCGGCAAGGAGGATCAGCAGACGAATCGCGAGCCTCCGAAGATTTGTTCGGCCGCGCGGTTCCGCGCCGCTTGGAATGGGAAGCGCTGCGCGACTCGCTGTTGCTGGCGTCGGGCCGACTGACGTTCGATCGGCCAGATGGCATTCAGGTCGCCGGGACCGGTGGCAAGGCTCGCGGTTCTTCAACCTACAGCCTGTTGCGCATCGACGCGCCACACCGCACGGTCTATCTCCCCGTGTTGCGTTCGCTGCTGCCGGAGGAGTATTCGACGTTCGACTTCCCCGACCCGCATCAGCTCATGGGCCAGCGCGAAGTCACGACCGTTGCTCCGCAGGCGTTGTTCTTCATGAACAGCGATTTCGTGACCGAGTGCGCTCGCGGCACAGCCGAGCAACTGCTGAAGGACGAATCGGCGGATGCGGCACGAGTCCGCTTGGCCTATCTCCGTTTGCTCAGCCGCGAACCCTCCCGCGACGAAGTCACTGATGCGATCACGCTGTTGCGTGAGTTGCGGCCCCCGACGAATTCACGATCCCCCGAACAATACCGCTGGACCGCGTTCGTCCAAGCCCTGATGTCCAGCGCGGAGTTTCGCTATGTCCGTTGACGTGATGATTCGAGAGTTCGCACGTTTAACCGCAAGCCGCAGGCGTGCGAGTCAACGCACACCGGGCAATGCCATCCTGAACGCGCGTGCCTGCGGCGTGCGGTTAAATGAACCCAGCCGCCGTGCCTTTCTGCAACAGACCGCCTGTGGGTTCGGTTGGCTCGCGCTAGCCGCGCTGGCGACGGAAGCCGCTCGTGCGGAGACAACCAAAGTCAAAGGCCCACTCGCTCCGAAGCAGCCGCATTTCAAGATGAAAGCCAAACGAGCGATCTTCCTGTTCATGGAAGGTGGACCGAGTCAGCTCGATACGTTTGATTGGAAGCCGGAACTGGCTCGCGCGGGGGGACGCTGGCTTCCTTCGGCGTTTCCGTTCAAGCAGCACGGGCAGAGCGGGCAGTGGATTTCGGAAGCGTTCCCGCACTTGTCGCAACACGCGGATGAGTTGTGTGTGCTCAACGGCATGACCACGAACAATGCCGGGCATCAGCAGGCGGTGCTCGCGTTGCACACAGGGAGCGAAAACTTTGTTCGGCCGTCGCTCGGAGCATGGGTCACCTACGGACTCGGCACCGTGGCCGAGGACTTGCCGGGCTTCGTGACGATCAACCCGATTTCGCATCTTGGCGGAGCACAGAACTACGGCTCGGCGTTTCTCCCCGCGACGTTTCAAGGGACACGGCTAGGCTCAGGTTCGCGCGGAGTGCCGCACATCGCGAACCGGCATCTCAGCGACGGCGATCAACGCCGGCAGTTGGATTTCGTTCAGAAGCTGAATCGCCGCGCACTCGCTCAAGACGCGAATCAACCGGAACTCGATGGGCTGATCCAGTCCTACGAACTGGCGTTTCAAATGCAAACGTCTGTGCCAGAGACGCTCGACTTGTCACGCGAGCCGGCTCACATTCGCAAGTTGTACGGCGTCGATGATCCGGTCACGGAGAACTTCGGCACGCAGTGTTTGATGGCTCGACGGTTGTTGGAAAAGGGAGTGCGGTTCATTCAGCTCACGAGCACCGGTTGGGATCACCACAACAAGATTCGCGAGAGCCTGGGTGGACGAACCGCCGCGACCGATCGTCCGATCGCCGGCTTGCTGGCAGACCTCAAGCAAAAAGGAATGCTCGACGAGACGCTCGTGATCTGGGGCGGCGAGTTCGGCCGTCAGCCGCGAGAAGACAATCCGGGCGGACGAGGCCACGCGAACCGAGGCTACACGATGTGGCTCGCTGGCGGCGGCGTGAAGCGTGGCTTCCGCTACGGCGCAACCGACAAACTCGGCGAGCAAGCCGTCGAAGGCAAGCTCGGCACGCACGACCTGCACGCCACGCTGCTCCACCTGCTCGGCCTCGACCACGAACAACTCACCTTCCGCCACGCTGGCCGCGACTTTCGGCTGACCGACGTAGCTGGCAATGTGGCAAAAGAAATCATCGCGTAGCGACAAGCTGGCAGCTTGTAGCCACGGCTTCACATCAGACCGTCGAGCAGGTTCGCCTGCCAACGCTTGCTGAAGACCCCGATGATCTCGAAATGATCTCCGGCCTCTTCCGTGCGATCAATCTGCAGATGTTTGTCCGCTTCAATGCCGTCCAAAAAACGAAACGCATCGAAAACAAACAAAGCGGTGGCGTGATCACTTGGGGAAATGCTCCTGCCCCAATCGAAAAGTATTCCGGGCCAACCAGCCGTCGCGCCCTGCGACCCAGTTTGTCCGATAATGACAAAAGCCCGGAGGGGGATATCCCCTCCGGGCTTGGATCAGATCCTGATTCCGGCAGAAAGGCGGAATCGTTAGGAAATGTAGGTCGGGGTGACAGGACGTCTATTGAACTTTTTTTCGACCCTTTGAGAAACTGGCC